>JAQGOC010000202.1 GCA_028293805.1 Gammaproteobacteria bacterium | reverse complement strand
GGCTATGCATAGTAGCCGCCGTTTCAAGGGCAAACTCACCGAAAGGTGGGGACGCAAAGCTTCCGGTCTACGGGACGTATGTGCCTACGACAGCGGGGTTGCCGGTTCGAACGTTAACTCACTCTGCCGCGCCGACCCAAGCGCGCGGGCCTTGAGGTTCGACCGAACGATCCTCGCATGCACCTGGCCTCCCGACCGTGATGGCTTCGAGCGTCTCCAAGGTACTTGGACAAGGCGAAGCTTAAATCGTTGACCTCGACTCCTGCGGCGGCCGCACGTGATGCCTTTGGCAATTCCGGCGGCGCGGCCGGGTCGTGCGGCTATACGGCGCAGTTCCGTGAGCCCGCTCACGTTCAATTTGACTTTGCGCTGATATATAGTGCCTCCAGAATTGAGATGGGGCGGTCATTTTCAGGCGTAACGTCCTGAAAAGGAAATAAAAAATGTTCCTCCTGCAGCGAAAGTATCGCCCGCTCCTGGGACTTGACATAACCACTTCCTCGGTAAAGCTGATCGAGCTTGCGATGGCAGGGGGGCAGTACCGGGTCGAAGCCTATGCGGCCGAGCCCACGCCTCAGAACGCGATCAACGAGAAGGCCATCGTCGACGCTGAAGCCGTGGGTGAGGCGATCCGCCGTGCCGTAAAGCGCGCCGGCGCGAAGACAGGCGACGTCGCGGTCGCCATCAGCGGCGATGCCGCCATTACGAAAGTGATCCAGATGCCCCGCTCCCTGCGCTCGAGCGATCTCGAGGGACAGGTGGAGATGCAGGCCGACCAATACATCCCCTTCCCCATGGACGAGGTGAGCTACGACTTCGAGGTGCTGGGTCCCTCGGAGAAGGATCCCGAGACTAACGACGTACTGCTCGTCGCCACGCGTACGGAGAACGTCGAGCAGCGCCAGGCGGCGGTCAAGGCCGCCGGACTCACGGCGAAGATCGTCGATGTCGAAGCATTCGCGCTCGAGAACGCCTGCAAGCTCATGACGCACCAGATGCCGGACGGCGGCATCGATCGAACGATCGCGGTGGTCGACTTCGGCGCGAGCAGCACGACGTTCAGCGTGCTGCGCAATCTGAAAGTGGTCTACACGCGCGATTTCGCTTTCGGCGGGCAGCAGCTCACCGAGGAAATCATGCGCACCTACGGCCTTTCGATGGAAGAGGGCGGGCGTGCGAAGAAGGAGGGCGGACTGCCGGGCAACTACCAGTCGGAAGTGCTCGATCCGTTCATCGACGATATGACTCAACAGGTGAGCCGCTCGCTGCAGTTCTATCTCGCCTCCGGCTCCGGGCGCGAGCAGCCCGAAAAGATCCTCGTGTGCGGCGGCTGCGCCAACATCCCGGGCGTCGCTGATGTGATCTCCAGCCGGGTCGGCATCTCCGCGGAGAAGGGCGATCCGCTCGGGCAGATGAAGCTGTCCTCGCGCGCCAAGGCGCAGGCCGTGCAACGCGACGCGACCGCACTTCTCACGGCTTGCGGGCTCGCACTGCGGAGTTTCGACTGACATGCCACGCATAAACCTACTTCCCTGGCGTGAAGGCCAGCGCAAGGAACGCAAGCTCGCCTTCACGGTCGCCCTCGGCATCGCGGCCATCGGCGCCTGCGTCACGGCCTTCGCCGCGTACCTGATGTTCGGCTCCATGATCGACGCGCAGGAGCGCCGCAACGAGCAGTTGCGCGTCGAGATCAAGCACGTCGACAAGGAGATCGAGGAGATCAACAACCTCGAAAGCGCGAAACAGAAATTCATCGCGCGCATGGAGATCATCGAGAAGCTGCAGCGCTCCCGCCCGGAGATCGTGCACGTGTTCGAAGAGATCGTACGCACGCTGCCGGACGGTGTGTATCTCACGGGCGTGAAACAGACGGACAAGCGCCTCAAGTTCGAGGGTGTCGCCCAGTCCAGCACCCGCGTGTCCTCCTTCATGCGCAACATCGACGCCTCCGACTGGCTCAAGAATCCGGAGCTCGAAGTCGTTCAGACCTCCAAGACCTCCGGTCCCGGCTCGAGCTTCACCCTGTTTGCCGACCAGGTGAGCACGGCCGGCCAGGAAGATGCCGGCAACAACGGCAAGGGCAAGAAACCCGGCAAGGCCGGCAAAGTCATGGCCAGCACGGGGGCGCGGTAATGAATCTGCTCGAAGAGCTGCAATCGCTCGATCCGCGCGACCCGGGCCGGTGGCCGCTCGCAGTGCGCGCCGGCGCAGTGGCGCTCTCCTTCATCGTGCTCACTCTGGCGCTCATCTATTTTTTCGTGTGGGACCAGCAGCGCCCCGAGCTGCAACGCCGTGAGAACGAGGAGCTCACGCTGCGCAGCGAGTTCCGCGGCAAGCATGCGAAGGCGGTCAATCTCGAGCTGTACAAACAACAGCTGAAGGACATCGAGCGCTCCTTCGGCGCGCTGCTGCGGCAGTTGCCGGGCAAGACCGAGGTACCGAACCTGCTCGTCGATATTTCCCAGACGGGCCTGTCCGCGGGCCTGGAGGAAAAGCTCTTCCAGCCGACGGCCGAGCAGAAGAAGGACTTCTACGCGGAGCTGCCCATCAAGATCCGCCTCACGGGCAGCTACCACCAGTTCGGCCAGTTCGTCAGCGGCATAGCCGCCTTGCCGCGCATCGTCACGCTGCATGACATCGAGATCAAACCCGACAGCAAGGACGCCTACGACCAGCTCACTCTCGAGCTGACAGCGAAGACCTACCGGTATCTCGACGAAGACGAGATCGCCGCCGGCGACGCGGAGAAGAAGGACGCCCACCATCCGAAGCCGCACGGCTGACGGATTCACGGCACAACTTCAAGGTTCTCAACATGCACTCCAGGCACCCCTTTGTCCGTATCTGCAGCGCTCTGGCTTGCGCTGCCTACCTGGGCCTCACGGCCTGCTCGGGCGCGGACGATGATCTCTCGCGCTTCATCGACGACACCAAGAAAGAGGCGGGCGGCCGCGTCGAGCCGCTGCCCGAGGTCAAGCCGTACGAGACTTTCGCTTATGCGGCGGCGGAAATGCGCTCGCCGTTCCTGCCCAGCGGCCCGGGCTCGGGCGCGGGACTGGCGGGCATACGGCCCGATTCCAAGCGCAATCGCGAGTTCCTCGAACAGTTCTCGCTCGACACCCTGAAGATGGTCGGGACTTTGAAGCTGTCGGGCCGCGTCTATGGCCTCGTGAGGACCAAGGACGGGCTCGTGCATCGCGTGTCCTCCGGCAACTACCTCGGCCAGGCGGACGGCAAGATCACCGACGTCACGGCTTCCAAGATCAGCCTCGTTGAAATCGTTCCAGACGGCCTCGGCGGGTACATGGAGCGGCCCGCGGGGCTGGCTCTGAACGAGTAGCGCAAGCACCACCCATGAAATTGAGCATCAAACGCTTAGCTAGTCATTTGGCCCCGCATCAAGACGCTCAATTTCGCGGGGCCCGGTACAGGTCCAGCAGGGAGTTCTCAAGAATGCAACTTCACCGCCCGTTTATCCGGATCCTGAGCGCGTCCGCGTGGCTCATGGTTCTGGGTGCACTCGGAACGCTCCCGAGCCAGCCGGCGCGCGCCGCCGATGCACCGAAGCTCGAGGCCATCGACGTGCAGCCGCTGCCCGGGCAGCAGCTGCAGGTCACGATGCGCCTGTCGGGGCCTGCGCCGCAGCCGCTTTCGTTCACCATCGACAACCCGGCGCGCATCTCGTTCGACCTTCCCAACACGGTGCTCGCTCTGCCGGCGCGCCGGATCGACGTGCACACCTCGGGGCTCGATTCCATTCTGGCGGCGGAAGCGAAAGACCGCACGCGCCTCGTGCTGAGTCTCGACAAGCTCGTGCCTTACGACACGCGCATCAGCGGAAACAACATCATCGTGATGCTCGGCGCGGCCAATCCGGCCGCCGGCTCGAGCGTGGCGACGGGCGGTGCGGGCGCCCCGTCGACACGCGTTGCGTCGAGCAGCGCGGATGCCGGCGGTAGCCGTGAAATCCGTAGCATCGATTTTCGCAGGGGTCCCGATGGCGCGGGCCGCATAGTCGTCAAGCTCTCCGATCCGCATATTCATATCAACCTGCGCCAGCTCGGTAGCCAGATCGTCGTCGACTTCGCCGATGCGGGCCTGCCGAGCCCCCTGATGCGCCGTTATGACGCGACCGACTTCGGCACGCCGGTGAGCGGTTTCGATGTCACCCGGGTCGGCAACGGTGCGCGCATCGCCATCAATGCGACCGGCGACTACGAGCAGCTTGCATACCAGTCCGACGATCAATACGTCGTGGAAGTACAGGCGAAGCGTAAAGCAGCGGTGGCCCAGGACGAGAAGCCGGTGTACACCGGCGAGCGCCTGACGCTCAACTTCCAGGAGATCGAGACCCGCGCGGTGCTGCAGCTGCTCGCGGATGCGAGCGGCCAGAACATCGTGGTGAGCGACTCCGTTAACGGCAACGTGACCCTGCGCCTACAGAATGTTCCTTGGGACCAGGCTCTCGACATCGTGCTGCGCACGAAGGGCCTCGACAAGCGCAAGCAGGACAACGTCATCATCGTAGCTCCGCAGGAAGAGCTTGCGGCCCGCGAGAAGGCCGATCTGGCTGCCAAGAAGGACATGCAGGAGCTCGCGCCGCTGCGCTCCGAGTATCTCCAGGTCAACTACGCAAAGGCAGCCGACATGGCGGCGCTCATCAAGACGCAGAGCGGATCGCTGCTTTCCCCGCGCGGCAGCGTTGCGGTGGACGAGCGCACGAACACTCTGCTGTTGCAGGACACCTCGGACCGTCTCGGTGACATTCGCAGACTCGTCGCGACGCTCGATATTCCGGTGCGTCAGGTCCTCATCGAGGCTCGCATCGTGATCGTGAACGACGATTTCGAACGCGATCTCGGCGCGCGCGTGGGCTTCACGGCTGTGCAGCCCAATGGCAACGGTGTTGTGACCACGTCGGGCACTGCGGCCGCCACGGATACCATTGTCGGTTCGGCCATGACCAACGCTGCCACCACCGGCAACCCTTTTCCCGTCAACATTCCGACGGGCGCCACGGCCCCGACCCGTTACAACGTCAACCTGCCGGTCGCCAACCCGGCCGGAAGTTTCGCGCTCGGCATTTTGGGCTCAAACTTCCTGTTGGATCTGGAGCTCTCCGCCGCACAGGCGGAAACCCGCGCGGCAGTCATTTCCTCACCGCGCGTCATCACCGCGAACCAGAAGGAAGCGACGATCGAGCAGGGCGTGGAAATTCCGTACCAGCAGTCGGCCTCCAGCGGCGCGACCACGATCAGCTTCAAGAAGGCGGTGCTGTCGCTGAAAGTGACGCCGCAGATCACCCCCGACAATCGCATCATTCTCGATCTCGACGTCAAGAACGACACTGTCGGCAAGATAGTCGTGACTTCGGGCGGTGTGAACGTCCCCTCGATCGACACGCGTGAGATCGGCACCCAGGTGCTCGTGAACGACGGCCAGACGGTCGTTCTCGGCGGCATCCTCGAGACCACCTCGCGCGACAGCAGCCAGAAGGTGCCCTTCCTGGGCGACGTTCCAATTCTGGGGAATCTTTTCAAGACGACCACCAAAACCGACAACAAGGACGAGTTACTGATCTTCGTCACTCCGAAGATCGTGCGCGAAGGGGTCAACGTGTACTGATGCGGTGGATAAACCGCATCAACACAAAGTTTCAGGTGAGAGGCACATGCGTATATTTGCGTCGATAGCAGCTCTGGGAATGGTCGCGTTGGCTCTGACCGGCTGCGGCGGCGACAGCGGTAATTCCCATTTGACGGCCGGTGGTACCGCAGCGGGAGGTTCCTCCGGCGGCGGAGGGGGTGGCGGTACGACGACACCCCCCACCTATTCGATGGGAAACGGCACCGGCACGGCCTTCCAGACGGGGATGATCGCGGTATCCAGTGCCACTTTGTCCGCTGGCGGCACGACCAGCCTGCAGGTGACGATCGTCGATCAGACCGGGACTCTGTATACCGGGACAGCCGTTACCGTCGCGTTCAATTCTCCATGTGTCGCTCAAGGACTCGCCACGATTACCGCCTCCGGGAGCAGCACTGCCGGCTCCGCTGCCGGCACGGTCAGCACGACCAATGGAAGCGTGAGTGCCACATACACCGCTAAGGGTTGCAGCGGTCCTGACGTCATCACCGCCACTTCGGTGGTTGGGTCTGCCTCCCTTACCGCTACGGGAACAGTGACCGTGGCCGCCGCAGCGATCGGATCCGTTCAGTTCGTATCCGCCACGCCGAACTCGATTGGACTGAAGGGCACGGGATTGGGCGAGACCTCGACCGTGGTGTTCAAAGTCGTCGATGCCACCGGTGGCCCCCGGCCGGGTGTCAGCGTCACTTTCAGTCTCAACACGACGGTCGGCGGGACGAGCCTTTCGCCATCCACCGCTACTTCGGCCGCCGACGGTACCGTGCAAACGGTCGTGAGCGCTGGAACGCAGCATACTTCGGTGCGGGTGACGGCAACGATAGCGCAGCCGGCGTTAAGCACACAGTCCAGCGTGTTGACGGTTACGACCGGCTTACCGGCGTCCGCGGGTTTTTCGATAGCCGTAGGACCGCCAAGCTACGCCACCAGTGGGCCTGCCTGCCCCAACGTCGAAGCGTATGGTGTGGACGGCGTCACCGTCCCGATTACGGTGCGGCTGTCCGACCGATACAACAATCCGGCACCCGACGGCACTGCCGTTGCATTCAACACCGATGGCGGCCACATCGTCGGCGCTTGTGCGACCCCATCGGCCCCCAATGCGGCCGACGGCACGTGCACGGTGACCTGGACCAGCGCCAATCCGCGACCCCAGCTGGCGAGCGACACTCCGCCGTTGTTGGCCAGAGGGCGCGCCACGATTTTGGCGACGGCAATCGGCGAAGAGTCGTTTACTGATGTAAACGGCAATGGTTACTGGGAAACAGGCGAGCCGTTCGTGAACCTGGGCGAGCCGTACCGGGATGACAACGAGAACGGCCAATACGATTCCGGCGAGTACTTCCTGGATTTCAACCAGAACGGAAGATGGGATGCCGGCGATAGCACGTTCAAAGGGATCAGCTGTACGGGTGTCACGGCGGGCTCGACATGCAGCACGTCGACGCTGTCCATCGGCGCGCAACACCTGCTCATCATGTCGACGAGCGGCGCGCAGATCCTGGCTAACCAGAGTTCGCTGACGTTGAGCCGCGGACAGACCTCGACCGGCAGTCCTCCGGTTATCACGTACACACCCACCTCCAGCTCGTTCAGCTTCAACGTCCAGGATCTGAGTGGCGTCCTCCAAAACGGCGTGCTCGTGAACGGTAATCCCATGGCGGCCGGCACGACTGTCACCGTGGCGGCCGACTCGACCATCGGCAGCATCAACACCTCGGCGAGCAGCTTCATTATCGGGTGCAGCACCGCCCTCAATGGTCAGAATTTTACCTCGACTCTTACGACCGGAACGACGGCTGGCCAGGGCAATATCACCGTTACCGTGACGTCGCCCGGGACCAAGACGATCACGACATTGTTCATTCCGGTGACGGTGAACTGATCACCGGGCAGCGATCGGCATCCCAACCAGCGGCCGCCTTCGGGCGGCCGTTTCGTTTCAGGAGCCAAAAGGCGGCCGCGGCACGTAGCCTGTCGCGCTTTCGGCGAGCGCGTCCATTGGAGCTTCAGGGCGCGCGAGCTACGCGTCCGGGCCAGGCGCCCCCGGTCAGGCATCCCCGCCTCGGCGCCCCGAAAAAAAAGGCCCGGCCTTGCGGCGAAAAGTGAGCCTGTTCCGGGGTAGGACGTTCGGTATGCTCCCGGTACATGCTAAGCAAGACAAACGTGTTCCTCATCGGCCCGATGGGCTCGGGTAAAACCGCCGTCGGGCGCTATCTGTCGCGGCTGCTGGACCTGACGTTCTACGACAGCGACTCCGAGATCGAGCGCCGCACCGGGGTCGACATTCCCTTTATCTTCGAGAAGGAAGGCGAAGCGGGCTTCCGGCAGCGAGAGCGCGAGGCCATTGAGATCCTGACCGCGATGGATCGAATCGTGCTCGCCACGGGCGGGGGCGCCGTGCTGTTGCCCGAGAATCGGCGCCGCCTCGCGGAGCGCGGTCGCGTGATCTACCTCGAGACCTCCGTGGCACAGCAGGCAGAGCGAGTGAAGCAGGGCCGCAACCGGCCGCTGCTCAGCAATGTGGACACGACTGAGAAGCTGGAGCAGTTGATGGACGAACGTACTCCGCTCTACGGTGAAATCGCCGATGTCGTCGTTTCCACCGATGGCCGCAAGGTTCGCAGCGTAGCGGAAGACATCCTGCGCGAGATCGATCCGGCCAAACTCATGAGGTGACCGGCGGCATTCTGGCAGTGGGCACACGCCCTCCCCAAGCACGTATACTGCTGCGCGGAGCGCCTGACTGCACCTGGCGCCGCGTAGACATGTGAATACTCTCAAGGTTGAACTAGGCAGTCGCAGCTACCCGATTCTCATCGGCGATGGTTTGCTCGCTCAATCGGAGCTCCTCCGACAGCACGTGCCTGCGCACGACGCGCTCATCGTCAGCAATACGACGGTTGCGCCTCTTTACCTGGATACCCTGCTGGCCGGCCTTCGCCCGCGTCGCATGGTCGAAGCCATTTTGCCGGATGGCGAGTCACACAAGACCCTGACGAACGTCGCACGCATCCTGGATGTGCTCGTAGCTAACCGCTTCGGCCGGGATTGCACGGTGATCGCTCTCGGGGGCGGCGTTGTTGGGGATATGGCCGGGTTCGCCGCCGCGTGCTACCAGCGCGGCGTCTCCTACGTGCAGATACCCACGACGCTGCTGTCGCAGGTGGACTCCTCGGTCGGCGGCAAGACCGGCGTGAATCACCCGGGCGGCAAGAATCTTATCGGCGCCTTTCACCAGCCGGTCGTGGTGCTGGCGGATACCAGCACGCTCGCGAGTCTCCCGGCGCGCGAGCTACGGGCCGGGCTCGCCGAGGTCATCAAGTACGGCCTCATCTGCGACGCAACGTTTTTCGCCTGGCTCGAGGCGCACATGGACGAGCTCCTCGCGGGCGACCCTACCGCTCTCGCGCACGTCATTCGCCGATCGTGTGAGATCAAGGCTGAAATCGTCGCTCGCGACGAGCGTGAGCAGGGGGACCGCGCACTCCTTAATCTAGGTCATACATTTGGACACGCCATAGAGTCCGCGACCGGGTACACGCAATGGCTGCATGGTGAGGCGATCGGCGCGGGGCTGCTGATGGCCGCCACAATGTCGCGCGAATGCGGCCTCATGACCGTCGAGGCCGCAGAGAGGGTGCGAACTCTTCTCGAGCGTGCCAATTTGCCCACCCGGATCGATGCGGTGCAACCGGAAAGCGCGCTCGAGCTCATGCGGATCGACAAAAAGGTCCAGGGCGGGCGGATCCGCCTCGTGCTGATGCGGAAAATAGGCGAGGCCTTCATGACGGCGGACTATTCCACGGACGCCCTGGATCGGACGCTACGAGAGCACTTCGGGCCCGCGCGTGAATGACGGCATCTCGGGCAGCGAAGTACTCGCGCCATACGCTGCCCACGACGAGCAGTCCCGTGGCCGGCGCTATCCCGAGCCGAAGCCGGATTTCCGCAGCGAGTACCAGCGCGACCGCGACCGCATCATCCACTCGAACGCCTTCCGCCGGCTCGTCTACAAGACCCAGGTGTTCGTCAATCACGAAGGCGATCTCTACCGCACGCGGATCACGCATTCCATCGAAGTTGCGCAGATTGCGCGTTCCGTCGCCCGGGCGCTGCGCTTGAACGAGTCGCTTACCGAGGCGATCTGCCTGGCCCACGATCTGGGCCACACGCCTTTTGGCCACGCTGGGCAGGATGCGCTCAATGAATGCATGCGCCCGTACGGCGGCTTCGAGCACAACCTGCAGTCCTTACGGGTGGTGGATGAGCTCGAGGAGCGTTACGCGGAGTTCCGCGGCCTCAATCTCACGTTCGAGTGCCGCGAAGGCATCCTTAAGCATTGCTCAATGCGCAACGCCCGCGAGCTCGGCGAATTGGGGGAGCGCTTCATCCATCGCCGGCAGCCCGGACTCGAAGCGCAGATTGCCAATCTGTCGGACGAGATCGCCTACAACAATCACGATGCGGACGACGGTATCCGCGCACAACTCGTTGATTTACGTGACCTTCGCGACGTGCGCCTGTTCCGGAGCCAATACGATACGGTCGTCGCGCAATACCCCGATCTCGGGGAACGCCGCCTCGTCCACGAGATCATCCGCCGGATGATCAACTTCATTGTCGTCGATCTCATCCGCACCACCCAGGCCCGACTCGATGAGGCGCAGCCCCACTCGATCGAGGACGTCCGTGCCCACTCGAAGCCCCTCGCCGGCCTGAGCGACTCCGCCCGCGAACAGCACGTGGAGCTCATGGAATTCCTCCGCGAGCACGTATACAAGCACTACAAGGTGCTTCGCATGACGTCCAAGGCACGACGCACGCTCAAGGCGCTATTCGATGCCTTCTTCCTGGACGTAAGTCTCATGCCACCCGAGCATCGGGACCTGGCGCTTCTCTCGGAAACGACCCACGGCACCACCGGCCGCGCCCGGGCCGTGGCGGACTACATTGCGGGGATGACGGATCGCTACGCGATTCTGGAGCATCGACGCTTGTTCGACCCGACGGAGCGGACGTGAGATTGCAGTTGATATGAGTAGATCCAGCGCCATCTTTCATTCGGAGTCGAACGCGACGAGTGCGCGGCCACGTAGGTCGAGAACAAAAAGTAGGTGTGACCTGCAATGACGTCGACGTCTGGCAAACAGCTTTTGTACGCCTTGCGCAGAGTTCTTCGGCCGATGGTGAGAATTCTAATCCGGGCGGGCATCCGCTTTGACGAATTTTCGGAGCTCGCTCGAGGAGTCTATGTAGAAAGCGCGATTCGCGACGGTCTCGACCATGCGTCAAGTTTGACGCGTGCACGCGTTTCGGTTGTTACGGGCGTAACTCGCCAACAGGTTGGCTACTACATCGATAATGATGGCGCGCTGCCCTCGGCCAGCCCAACCTTGGCCAGTGTGCTCGTGGAAGTACTGCAGAAGTGGCATACGGATCCACAATTCGTCGGCCCCTATGGCATTCCCCTTGAACTTGAGTTTGAAGCGTCGTCGGGACGCTCATTCCGCAGTTTGGTCTCCATGGTTGATGCGAAAGTCAGCGCCGGCATCCTGTTGGAGGAACTGCTGCGCGTGGGCTCCGTTACCTACTCGGGCGAAAAGCACTTTCGGGCCGTTTCACGGTATTTCATGATGCCGGAACCCATGTCTCCGCAGCAGATCGAATATTTCGGGAATACGCTGACCAGGCTAGCGAAAACTCTTGAGTTCAACATGAATCCGCAAAACTCAGAGAAGCGACTGGAAAGGTTCGTAATTGCGGACCGTGGACTGCCGGCGGAAGTATTACCGCAATTTGCCACCTACGCTCGTGATCGCACCAGCGAGTTTCTGCTGGATCTGGATAACTGGCTGACGCCGTATTCAAAATCGGAAGACGCCGACCCAAGCCCCCGTATTCCCACGGGCGTAAACGTTTTTCTATACGTGGACCCGCCCGCCGACCAAACCCCGCTGCATTCCTTGATTCAGCCGGGGGACGAGCCCATACCGCGGAAAAAATGAAAACCGCGAAAAAGAACTAACGATTTCAATGAGTTAACGTCCAGGCCTGCTTTCGCACCGCAGGCCGACTCCGACCTGCCATTTGTGACGCCAATGTGAACGCGTAAATCTTTGACGAGCGTCACAATTTACTGCTACGTTAGATTACATAAGAAGGCAGTAGTGACGCATTGTCAAATCCGCGTCGCTGGCCACGGGAGGGTCCATGTCTCAGCACCGCCGATCGCGCTTTCGCGGAAATTTCTTGTGCGCAGCAGCAATCACCACAGCTGCTATCGCCCATTTCAACTACAGCAGTGCCGCGCCATTGGCGATCGGTGCGATCGATCAAATCGACCTGCGCAACTCGTCTGTTGTGGTTCTCGGCCAACGATTCCACGTGGGGTCTGGCACTCTTGTCACCTCTCAAACAACTTATCCCAATCAAGTTTTGTTGGCAGCTGTGCCTCGCAACGCATTGGTGTGGGTCGATGGCGAGGAGAATGGAACCGGCGCAACGCGCGTTGACGCCCTGATCATACTGCCAGAATCAAACATCCCTGGAGCAAGCCAACTTCTTGTCACCGGCGTTGTCAGCGCAGTAGGCAGTGACGGACGAATTCGCGTTGGCCAACTCAACATTGATATCACGGCGACGCTGAGTTCCGGCAATTCGCAGATTTCGGTCGGAGACCTCGTTGAGGTCTTTGGAACCCAGCCAGTTTCACAAAATGTCTTCCTCGCGCAGAGCGCAGCTCGAACGCAAGGTGTTGGCGGTACCGGTAAGTCAGTTGTGGCCCTTGGGGTTGGTGGCACCGGAGCCAACACGCAAGGCGTCGGCGGCACCGGCAAGTCAGCCGTACTCTTAGGCGTCGGTGGCACCGGAGCCAGCACGCAAGGCGTCGGCGGCACCGGCAAGTCAGTCGTGGCCCTTGGCGTCGGTGGCACCGGAGCCAGCACGCAGGGCGTCGGCGGCACCGGGACTCCGCGGGTCAAACCGTCCTTCTCACCACATACCTGGGCGGTTCCGGTCAGGATTCCGGCACTGCTATC
>JAQGOC010000171.1 GCA_028293805.1 Gammaproteobacteria bacterium | reverse complement strand
CTTACGGCGGCCTCCTGGAACCATGATATAGACGATCGTCCTAGCACGGTGCCTCGTATGCTGGCGGCGTTCCACTAAATCGAGCATCGCGGTGTGTTCTATTAATTTCTACGCGGACGCGTCGATTATGCCAACGTCTGCGCTTGCTAAGGTATCCACTCAACTTAATTGCGCACGGGATTTGTGAACGCGATGGCCGTACTGTGGATCGGCGCACGCTATGGACTGCGGCCGTGGCTTAAAAAATGCCCCGCCGAGCCGCTGAGATTGCATCGCGAGTGGCCTTTTCCGTCATATAAGTACGATTTCGCCTACGCACAGCGCCAGCGACGTGAAATACTGTTGGGACGTTTTCTAAAGTAATCTTAAGGGAAACGTGGACTGAGCTTCGCCGCGCGTCGCGCGGCGATTTACGCAAGCACTTCGGGGGTTGGCCATGGGCTGGATCGTTCTGCTGCTGATCATCGGGCTCGTGCTCGTCTTCATCTCCGCTTACAACCGGCTGGTGACCGCTCGCAACGCCTTCAAGAACGCGTTTGCCCAGATCGACGTACAGCTCACCCGCCGCTACGACCTCATTCCCAATCTCGTCGAGATCGCGAAGGGCTACATCAAGCACGAGCGCGAGACGCTGGAGGCGGTGATCCAGGCGCGCAACTCGGCGTACGAAGGCTTGAAGGTGGCCGCCGCCGACCCCGGCAACGCCGCGGCAATTCAGAAACTCTCGGGCGCGGACCAGCAACTCGGTGGCGCGCTGGGCCGGCTCATGGCGGTGGCCGAAGCGTATCCGGACCTCAAGGCCAACCAGACGATGATGCAGCTCTCGGAAGAGCTCACCTCGACGGAGAACAAGGTCGCCTTCGCACGGCAGGCGTACAACGACGCGGTGATGACCTACAACAACAATCGCGAAACCTTCCCCAGCAGTGTCGCCGCCAATATGTTTGCCTTCCAACCCGCACAGCCGCTCGATATCGCCAAGCCCGAAGCCCGCGAGGCGCCCAGGGTAAGCTTCACCTGACGAGCCGCAGCCTCGAGGCGCCGTGGACTTCTACTCACGTCAGGCAGCCGCGCGTGGCCAGACGCGCTGGCTGGTGTTTGCCTTTACCGTTTCTCTGCTGGCGATCGCCCTGGCGCTCGACTTCGTACTGTTCACATTCATCGCCGCCCGCAATGGCCAGGGGCTGAGCGCGCTCGACTACGCGCAGAGCAATCCGGGACAGGCGATGTTTTGCACTCTCGCGGTCATGGGCGTGCTGGGCCTCGCGAGCTTGTACAAGTCCATGGAGCTTCGCGGCGGCGGCGGGGTCGTTGCGCGGTCTCTGGGCGGCGTGCGTGTCTCGAGCGACACCACGGATCTGAAGCTCAGGCGCTTACACAACGTCATAGAGGAGATGGCGATCGCCTCCGGCGTGCCGATGCCGGAAGTGTATGTGCTCGAACAGGAGTCGGCGATCAACGCGTTCGCCGCCGGCCACACCCCGGCAAACGCCGCTGTCACGGTGACTCAGGGAGCGCTCGATCGCCTGAGTCGCGATGAGCTGCAGGGGGTCATCGCACATGAGTTCAGTCACGTCCTCAACGGCGACATGCGACTCAACGTGCAGCTCATGGGGTGGGTATTCGGGCTGTTCGTGATCGCGTTGATCGGACGCATGATTCTGCAGTTCTCGCCGCGCAACCGTCGGAACTCGAACGGACTCGTCGCGGTCGGCTTTGCCGTCATGGTGCTCGGCTATGTCGGTCTCCTCGCCGGCCGCATTCTGCAGGCAGCGGTCTCGCGCCAACGTGAGCGTCTTGCCGATGCATCGGGCGTTCAGTTCACGCGCAACCCCCAGGGACTCAGAGGCGCGCTGGTCAAAATCGCGGCGCTTCCCGAGGGCTCGCAGCTGGTGGCCGCGGATGCGGAGCAGGCCGCGCACATGTTTTTCGCTGACGCGCTGTCGCGCGTGTTCGCAACGCACCCGCCCATCCTCGAACGAATTCGCGAGCTGGATCCGCACTTCGATCCACGTGAGTTGGAGCGGGTCGCCGCCGAGCCCGATCAGGATCCGTCGCCCGAGGAGTTCGTGGGACACGGTACGGCTGTCGGACGGGGCGTAGAGGGCAGCCAGGCGGGTGTCGGTCGAAGCTTTGGCTCTGGTCATGTGCCAGCTATTGATCAGATCCCCGGCGTGGGGCAAATGCCGGGCATGGGGCAGATTCCGGGCGTTGGTGTGGGTGTGGGTCAGTCATCAGCCGCGTCGCGGGCCGCGGAGGCCCGCCCACTGTTCGTCGTCGCTGCGGCCAATGCCACTGCCTCCCCGAATGTCGCGACCTCCGCCTCATCGGCGGAAGAAGTCGTTACTCAGGTGGGTCGTCCAGAAACGGCGCACATCCTCCACGCTCGGGCGGTTCGGCTGGCGTTGCCCGACAGCTTGCGCGAGATCGTCGAGTCCCCTGGCAAGGCGCAAGCGCTGGTCCTCGCGCTGCTCGTGAGCAGCGACCCTGCCATCCGGGAACGACAGCTCGAGAGGCTCGGTAAGTCAGTGGGGCCAGCGAACCTCGCCGTGGTTGAACGGATGCTGCCGATTGCGCAAAGCCTCCCGCCGATGCTGCGGCTGCCCGCCTTGCAACAGATGTTCCCGGCCTTGCGCCGGGCAACCGCCGCCCAACGCAAAGGGCTCGCGCAACTCGCCTCCGATCTCATCCACGCCGATGCGCGCATCGATGTGTTTGAGTTCTGTCTCGCGAAGTTGCTCGAGACGCTGCTGAACGACGAGCTCAATGCGCGTGCGCCTCACGGCACGCTGTCGCTGGAGGACGCCGAGAACGAGATCTTTCTGCTCTTCGCCACCCTCGCGCAGGTTGGCGCACAGGACGAGCGCACTGCTCGAATGGCTTACGAAGCGGGAATGTCCGTGGTTCTTCCCATGCACCGACCGCCCTTTGCGGTGGTTGAGGATTGGGCAAAGAAGCTGAGTGATGCACTCCCGCGCCTGGAGCAACTGCATCCTTTTGCAAAGAAGGCGGTCATTGAAGGCCTGGTCAAGACCATCTCAAACGACGAGGTGTTGACGGAGGAAGAGGCGGAGCTCCTGCGGACCACCTGTGCGCTGCTTCACTGTCCGCTGCCGCCCCTGTTGCCCACGGTCGAGGGCGACACGATGCCGCCCGACACTGATGCTGCCTGATGGTGCGTCAGCGGTGAGTCGGGTCCCATTGCTTGAGCAACAAGTGTCGCCTTACGTCATCCCCCGCGTGGTTCAATCCCCAACTCCGAGACTGGGCCCGCTCGAGGTGGGTCCTACCTGACGCTGATCCTGTCTGACGCTGTTCCCGCGTCACGCAGATCTCCATCGGGGAAAAATACCAACCACGCGCAACCCGCGCCAGGCGCTCGGTTTTGGGGAGGGCTCGCCCGCTACCGGTTCAAAAACGCGCGGATCTCACGGCCGAAGCGCTCGAGATCGATCAGGAACGAGTCATGACCTTCAATGCACTGCAGCGGCGCGAAGGAGGTCGCGGTGCCGGCCTCCTCGAACGACTTTGCCAGCCGCTGTTGTTCGCCAATGGCGAACAACATGTCTGACTCGACACCAATGACGAGAGCGCGCTCGACACGCGAGCGTGCCAGGGCCGCGCTATGCGAGCCGCCATGCGCGGCCAGCTCGAAACGATCCATCGCGCGCGAGATATACAGGTAGCAGTTTGGATCGAACGCGCGCACGAAGCGGCGTGCGTGCGCCTCGAGGTAGCTCTGGATGGCAAACTCGGGAGCGAAAGGCCCGTCATCCGGCGTTTGTTCGGTCGCGGGCTGCCGGCCGAAGCGCTCCCGCCATTCGTGCGCAGAACGATAAGTCATCATGCCGAGCTTGCGCGCGATGCGCATACCCGTCGCGGGCGGCCGCTCGTCCGTATACGCACCGCCGCGCCAGTCGGGATCGCGCAGAATCGCCTCGCGTTGGATGGAGCGCAGGGCGATGGCGAACGGCGACGCGGCAGCCGTGCCGGAGATGCTGACCACGCGACGCGTCGCACCCGGGAACTGCGCCGCGTACGCAAGCACGACCATGCCGCCCAGCGAGGGGCCGACGACAGTATCGGCCCGTTCAATTTCGAGCGAGCGCAATGTCTCGAAGCCCGCCCGCGCGATGTCCTCAACCGACAGATCCGGAAAGTTGAGTCGGTACGGCGCACCGGTCGCCGGATCGAGCGACGCCGGGCCCGTTGAGCCGAAGCAACTGCCGAGCGAGTTGACGCAAATCACGAAGAAGCGATTCGTGTCGATGGCCAGCCCCGGCCCGATCATGCCCTCCCACCAGCCTTCGCTCGGATCCTCCGGGGAGGACGCGGCGTGGGCCGACGGAGAAAGTCCGGTAAAGAGCAGGACGGCGTTGTCGCGCGCCTCGTTAAGCGTGCCCCAGGTTTCGTACGCTATGCGCGCGCCATGCAGCACGCCTCCGCGCCACATCGGAAACGGATCGGGCAACGGCGCATAGCGTCGCGCGTCCCTCTTTGCCGGCAGATCGGTTGCTTTGTGGGCGGCGGCGTTCGCGGGTGTGGGTTGCGCTGTTCTCAAGGCTCTGGATCGCTGCCTTCGGCAATGCCCTCGAACAAAGGCGTGGAGAGATAACGCTCCGCCGTATCCGGCAGCATCGCGAGAATGACGGAGCCGGGTGCGGCCTCCGCAGCTACTTTTGCAGCTGCAGCAAAGGTGCCTCCGGAGGATATGCCGGAGAAGATGCCTTCGCTGCGCGCCAGCGACCGTGAGGCTTCGATGGCTTCGACATCCGTGACCGGCAGAATGCGATGGGCCACTTCCCGGTTGAGAACGCCTGGGACGAAGTCCGGGGTCCACCCTTGGATCTTATGAGGAGCCCAGGTTTTGCCCGACAGGAGCGCGGCGCCCGCGGGTTCCGTCGCGACGATCTGCACGTCGGGACGGGCGAGCCGGATCATCTGTCCGGCACCGGTCAGCGTGCCGCCGGTGCCCCAGCCGGTCACGAAGAAGTCCAGTCGCTTGCCTGCGAAGTCTTCGAGAATCTCAGGTCCCGTGGTGCTGCGGTGGTACGCCGGGTTGGCCTCGTTCTCGAACTGGCGCGCCAGAAACCAGC
Organism: Gammaproteobacteria bacterium; assembly: GCA_028293805.1. Classification (GTDB taxonomy): domain Bacteria; phylum Pseudomonadota; class Gammaproteobacteria; order Steroidobacterales; family Steroidobacteraceae; genus 13-2-20CM-66-19. The sequence goes on along the minus strand of JAQGOC010000171.1, from coordinate 1,367 downwards.
CATGCTTGTCGGCAAGCTCCTTCGCTTTACGCACCATGCCCGTGCCCCGCTCGGCCGCCGGCGTGAGGATGACCTTGGCGCCGAGCATGCGGATGATCTTGCGGCGCTCGACCGAAAACGATTCGGCCATCACGGCGACGAACGGATAACCCTTGGCGGCGCAGACCATGGCCAGGGCGATGCCCGTGTTGCCCGAGGTAGCTTCCACGACCGTCTGGCCCGGCTTGAGCGTGCCTTTCCTTTCAGCGTCTTCGATGATGCCGATCGCGAGGCGATCTTTCACGGACCCGAGCGGATTGAAGAACTCGCACTTCACGTACATCGTGACATGCTTCGGTGCGAGGCGCTGGATGCGGACGATCGGCGTATTACCGATCGTTCCCAGGATGTTGTCGTAGATCATGGTTACCTTCTACGCTTGCTTGGTTTACGGCTACAAGGAGCGGCCGAGAATCTGTTGAGACCCGGACGTTATAATCGGCGCGGGCGAGCTATCGAAGAAGTATGCGGCACCGGCCGTGAATCGCCAACCGCCCCAGACCCTCACGCGCAACGCCACGGCCAGTACATACGATGACCCGATTGCAGAAACTCCTGGCCGCCGCCGGGCTTGGATCGCGCCGCAGCGTCGAGCAATGGATCCGGGACGGGCGCGTGACCGTTGCTGGACGCGTCGCGCAGCTTGGTGACCGCGCGGGGCCGGGCGACGAGGTCTGCCTGGATGGCCGCAAGCTTGATCTCGACCCGGCGCAGCTGACGGCAAGGGAGCTGTTGCTCTACCACAAGCCCGTCGGCGAGGTGACGACCCGGAGCGATCCGCAGGGGCGGCCAACTGTCTTCGAGCGGCTGCCGCAGCCGGGGAGCGGCCGCTGGATCACGGTCGGGCGGCTGGATGTCAACACGTCCGGGCTGCTGCTGTTTACGACGGATGGCGAGCTGGCTCACCGCCTCATGCATCCCTCTAGCGAGATCGAACGCGAATACCTCGTTCGCGTTCGCGGTCGGCCGCAGCCCGGGCTCATCCGGCAATTGCTGGAAGGCGTGCAATTGGACGACGGGCCTGCGCGCTTCGATCGTGTCGTCCAAGAAGTCGCCGATGGTGAAGCTTCCGAAGGGATCAATACGACGTTCCGGGTCGTCCTGCACGAAGGGCGCAACCGGGAGGTGCGCCGCCTGTGGCATGCCGTCGGGCTCGAGGTAAGCCGCCTGCTTCGGGTGCGATACGGGCCGATCGAGCTGCCGCGCGATCTGCGGCCCGGTACTTCCCGTACTGCCGACGCGGCCACGACCGAACGGCTCGCCGCAGTGGCCGCGCAGCCGCCGAAGGCGCCGCCGCGAGCGCCTTGGCCGGGGTTCTGAAGCGGCCG
>JAQGOC010000264.1 GCA_028293805.1 Gammaproteobacteria bacterium | reverse complement strand
ATCGTCGAACGTGCGATCGAGCTCTTAGGGGCGCCGATCTATGTGCGTCATGAGATCGTTCACAACCGACACGTCGTGGACCGGCTGCGTGCCCTGGGCGCGATCTTCGTGGAGGAATTGGAAGAGGTGCCGGCCAATGGGACGGTTATCTTCTCGGCTCATGGTGTGTCGAGCGCCCTGGAAAGCGAAGCGAAGACGCGCGGGCTCACCGTCTTCGATGCGACGTGCCCACTCGTGACCAAGGTCCACATGGAAGTGCAGCGCTACGCCCGTGAAGGCCGCGACGTAATTCTGATCGGACACGCCGGGCACCCGGAAGTCGAAGGAACCACGGGAGGTTTCGCTACGTCTTTCGGTGGAACCATGCATCTCATCGTAAGCGTCGCGGACGTCGGCACCCTCACCGTGCACGATCCCGAGAACCTTGCGTTTGTTACGCAAACGACCCTGTCCGTGGATGACACGGCCGAGATCGTAGCGGCACTCCGGCAGCGGTTTCCTTCGCTCGCCACGCCTCGTAAGGAGGACATCTGCTACGCCACGCAGAATCGGCAGGACGCCGTGAAGAAGCTTCTAGAGCACTGCGATGTGCTGCTCGTCGTTGGTTCCCGCAGCAGCTCCAACTCCAATCGTCTGCGCGAGCAGGCTGACCGGGCGGGCGTTGCCGGGTACCTGGTGGATGGCCCTGACGACCTCAAACGTGAGTGGTTTGAGGGCAAGAACGCTATCGGGGTCACCGCCGGCGCGTCTGCACCCGAGCTGCTCGTGCAGCAGGTGGTCCAGCGCCTGCAGACCTGGGGTGGCAAGGTCCCCAATGAGGTGCTCGGTCGCGAGGAGCGCGTGTATTTCGCGCTTCCGCGCGAGCTGCGCCGCCCAGGGATGGGCGAGAAGCTCTAGGACACGTCTTAGCGCTGCTGGTACACCGACTTCTTGAGCTTCCAGCGTTTGTGCGACCAGGGCCAGTCGGCGGGCGCGGCACGGATCTGCTCTTCCACGAGGCGGGCGTAGCGCTCGGTGAGCTCGCCCGGTTTGAGCGGTTCGCGCGGGACGGCCATCGGCCGGAATTCCATTTCATAGAAGCCACGGGCCGTACGGCGCATCTCGATGAAGAACACCGGGAAGTGCGTGACGCGCGCGATCTCTTCCGGGCCCATGTAGAAGGCCGTATCGCGGTTCAGGAAGCGCGTCCAGTGCTTGTGCTCGCTCGTCGTCGGTTCCTGGTCAGCCACCATGGCGACCGCGCGCACGACCTTGCGGCGTTTGATGATGTCGGGCAGCAGGTCCTTTGCCGGTACCAGGCGGCACCCGAAACGGCTGCGCAGCAGCTTCATCTCGCGCTCCGCCCAGCTGTTGACGAGCGGCTTGTATGCGGCGTCGAGCGGGAAATCCAGCTCGAGCGACAAGCCGAGCAGCATCCATTCCCAATTGCACTGATGTGCCGCGACCAGCAGGACCGACTGCCCCTGCAACAGATACTCGCGCGGCTTGTCGAGGTTGACGATCCGGACTCGCCGGGCGATTTCCTGAGGCGGTAGGGTCGCGCCCTTGAGGAGCTCTATGAACATCTGCGCGAAGCCGTCGTAGTAAGCGCGCATCACTTTGCGCAGCCGCGGCCCGTTGAAGTCCGGAAACGCCCTCGTGAGGTTCTCGCGCACGATCTGCTCCCGGTACGGAAACACACGGAACGCGAGCCAGCCCAGAAGATCCGCGCAACGGTTGAGCAATCCCAGAGGCAGCCGCGATACGAGCCGCACCCACCAGGCGGGACGTCCTTGCGCCGCGGTTGCCGGTTTGTCTGCAGGGCCGTTGTCGGACGAAACCTCTCTCAACATTCCCTTACGCAGCCGGGTGAGGTTGCGAGGGCGCGGCAGCCGACGGGGGCTGCGCGACAATGACACGACCGAACTTGGGCCCGAGCCAGCGCTCGATGTCGTCGATGAGCGTAAAGGCCGCCGGTACGACGACGAGCGTGAGGCCAGTGGACGTGATGAGGCCTCCGATGACCGCAATCGACATGGGTCCACGAAATGCCTCGTCTCCGCCGAGCCCGACCGCCACCGGCAGCATGCCCGCGACCATCGCGACGGTCGTCATGACGATGGGCCGCGCGCGCTTGTGACCGGCTTCGAGGATGGCCGTGAGGCGATCCTTGCCCGCCCGCATCTCTTCGATGGCGAAGTCGACGAGCAGAATCGAGTTTTTGGCGACGATGCCCATTAGCATGAGAAAGCCGATCATGACTCCAAGTGAGACCGAGTGGCGCGTGAGTGCGAGCGCCAATACCGCCCCACCCAGCGACAGCGGCAGCGAGGACAGGATGGTAATGGGTTGCAGCACCCTTGCAAACAGCAACACCAGTACCGCGAAGACCATGAGGACTCCGGTGGTCATGGCGATGCTGAAGTTCGTAAACAATTCCTTCATGACCTCCGCATCGCCAGTCTCCACGAGGCGTACCCCGTGCGGCAGGTGTTTGAGCGCGGGGAGGGCGTAGATCTCGTTCATGGCCGTGCCGAGCTCGACGCCGTTCAGGTCGGCTTCTATCGCAACGCGACGGCTCTGGTTGTAGCGGCGGACTCTCGTGGGGCCCTCGCCGAAGCTGATCTCCGCCACCGATTTCAACGGCACCGTTCCGCCGGCGGCCGTAGGCACCGGCAGGTTCTCCAGGGTACCCAGGTCCCGGCGAGTCGCTTCGATGAGGCTGACCCGGATCGGCACCTGGCGATCCGCGAGCGAGAACTTCGCGCTGTTCTCATCGAGATCGCCCAGTGTCGCAATCCGGATCGTCTGGCTGATGCTCGCCACGGTGACGCCCAGCTGCGCCGCTAAATCGAGGCGCGGACGGATGACGATCTCGGGACGTTGCATGTCACCGTTGATGCGGGGCTCGCGCAGTGCCGGCAAGGCGCGCATCTGCGCTACGACTTGTTCGGCGCTGCTTTGCACGAGCGCGGGTTCGTCACCGGTGATGTAGATCACGATGTCGCGCCCGCTGGAGCCGGACTGCTTCTGGAAATTGATCCTGGCGTCGGGAATGGCCTTGAGGGCTTTGAGGGTGTGCACTTCCCATTGCTTCTGCGACATGCGGCGCTGTTTGGGCGGGACGAGAGAGATGTAGAGGTCGGCGCTGCGCACCTCGCCGAAGTCATCGGCGCCGATGGATTCGACCACATCGGTGACTTCCGGCTGTTGCGCGACGATGCGGTAAGCGGCGCGGGAGGCCGCGGCAGTGTCTTCGAGCCGCACCCCGGGCGGCAGCTCGACCCGCAGGTCCGAGCTGCTGAAATCCGACTCCGGCACGAAAGACTTCGGAATCAGCATCAGTCCCCAAATCGAGAGCCCGAAAAACACAGTGGCCGCAGCCAGCGTTTTCCATCGATGGTCCACGGACCAGCGCAGCGCCTTGAGATACCAGGTCATCACCGGTCCATCGGTATGGACTGCGAGCTTTTCCGAATTCAGGGTGTAAGCCGCGATGACGGGAGTGATGAGGCGGGCGACGAGAAGGGAGAAAAACACGGCCGCCGCGACTGTCAGGCCGAACTGCTTGAAATACTGGCCCGTGATTCCGCCCATGAAGCTCACGGGCAGAAACACGGCGATGATCGTGCATGAGGTCGCGACAACGGCGAGACCGATCTGGTCCGCGGCGTCGAGCGAGGCCTGGAAGCCGCTCTTACCCATGCGCATGTGGCGCACGATGTTTTCGATTTCAACAATGGCATCGTCGACGAGCACCCCGGCGACCAGGGACAGCGCCAGCAGGCTGATGGAGTTGAGCGAGAAATCCATCCACTGCATGAAGGCGAAGGTGGGAATCGCAGAAAGCGGAATCGCGAGCGCCGAGATCAGCGTGGCCCGGGTGTCCCGCAGGAAAAACCAGACCACCAATACCGCCAGCAGCGACCCCTCGATGAAGGCACTTATCGCGGAGCGATACGTCTCCTTCGTGAAATCAACCGTGGTGAAGACCTGCTTCGCCTTCACCTGGGGGTTCTCTATCGCGATTTTGCCGAGCTCCCGCCGCACGGCATCGAGTACCGAGACATCCGAAAAGCCTTTGGCCTTGAACACGCCGAACGTGGTTGCCTGACGACCATTGAGCCGCGAGAGCGAGCGAATTTCCCCGACGCTGTCGCGAACGTTCGCAATGTCGCTCAGGCGCGCGAAGCGGCCGCCCGGAAGCATGATCTGCGTGTCGCCCAGCTGCAGCGCTGTGTGCGCACCGCCAAGAACACGGATTGCCTGTTCGCCGCCACCCACCTGGGCACGCCCGCCGGGCGAGTCGAGGTTGAGCTGCCGCAGCTGCTGGTTGACCTGGACTGCGGTGATGCCGAGCGCCTGCATGCGAGCAGGATCGAGCTCAACCCGGATTTCGCGGTTCACGCCGCCGCCGCGCGAGACTTGCGCCACTCCGGGGACTGACAGCAGGCGCTTCGTGACCGTGTTATCGACGAACCAGGAGAGATCCTGTTCGGATACAGTGGTCGTGCTGAGGGCGTAGTACACGATGGCGCCCCCATCGACGTCTATCCGCTGTACCACGGGCTCCTGGATCCCATCGGGGAGACTGACGCGTACCTTGGCCACCGCGTCCCGCACATCGGCTACCGCGCGGTCGATCGGCGTGCCGATCTGGAATTCAATGAAAGTTCTGCCCTGACTTTCGAGCGAGAGGGAGTTGATGGTGTGGATGTTGCCGATGCCGGCAACCGCGCCTTCGATCTTCTGGACGATCTGAGTTTCGATCTCCTGGGGCGCTGCGCCAGGCTGCGACACCTGCACCAGGACGAGCGGAAAGGCGATGTCCGGATTCAGTGTGATGGGCAGGCGTATGAATGCCACGACACCCATGAACAACAGCACTACGAACAGTACGATGGGCGATACCGGATGCCGGCTCGCCCAGGCGGACATGTTTTTCATGATTGCGCGGCGTTCGCGGCCGGCTCCGGGGCAGGTGCCATCACTGTTACGAGCTCGCCTTCGCGCAGAAAGCCTGCCGCCGTCGTGACTACACGCTCCGTTCCAGTAAGACCCTGCACAACGATGACGCCGGCGGCGATCGAGCCACCCACGCGTATGGCGCGGCGCTCCACATGATTCTTGTCGTTGATGATGTACACGTAAGCGCCCTTGCTATCGGACATCACGGCGGTTTGCGGCAGTACCGGGCGTTCCGCGTGGTCGACCGTCACGGAACCGCGCGCAAAAGCGCCAGGGCGCAGAGCCGGGTCGGGCTTGAGCGCGATGCGGATCTCGCCGAGTCGGGTCAGCGGATCGATCACCGCACCGAGAAGGCGCACGCGCCCTTCGAATGCCTGCGCTTGCCCGGTGAGATAAATCGATGCGGGTTGGCCCAACTTCAGGGCTGCGAGATCCTGCTCGGCGATCTGCCCGCGCATTTCAACTTCGCCGCCGCTTGCAATACGGAACAGCGCTTCGCTTCCCGAGCTCGCGATCTGGCCGACTTCAGCCTTGCGTGTGAGTACGGTCCCGTCCACGGGTGCAACGACCCGAGTGCGGTTCAACCGCGCCTCGGCCTCGGCGAGCTGAGCGGCGACTACTTTGACGGCGGCGTCGTCCGTGGCCGATGTAGCGCGCCGCTTTTCGATATCTTCTGCCGACAACGCGCCAGCGGCTTCCACGGCTTTCGCGCGGCGGTACTCGGCGGTCGACAGCGCTGCCTGTGCGCGCGCCTGTTCCAACGAAGCGGCGAGGCGGTTGACCTGGGGGACTAACACCGACTCGTCGAGTTTGGCCAGCAACTGTCCCCGTTTGACGTGATCGCCGGCTTCCACGTAGACGGCGACGATCCGCACCGCGTCGCCATCTATGCCGATCGGCATGTCGTAGCGGGCCGCTATGGCGCCGGTAAAGGTCACGCTCGAGGTGACAGCCGTGATCCCAGGTGCCGTGACGCTGACTAGAGGAATGGACTGCTCGCTCGCGAGCGCCGTGACCGTCGGAGGGGCCGAAGCGCGGCTCATCCAGATGGCGGACGCGATACCCACGGCGACGACGATCGCGGAGACGACGAGCGTCCACTTCAGGCGGGTATCGGACCCCGCTGGTGGGGCGGCCGCCGCCGGAAACGGCGCCGGCGGCACTGAGGACCGCTCAAACGGGCCATGGTCGCGGCCGATCCACGCGACAGCATCCGTATGCCCGACGGGAGGTTCGATCTGGTGTTCCGGATTGGCGCCCACGGGAATTCCTTTGTGTCCGGCCGGAAGAAGTTCGCCTGCGCCACCTTAGAAGCGGCACTGCTGCGGAAAGTTTAAACATCCGTTAATGAATTGTTGCATTGAACGCGCCGAAGGGACGAATCGGGGCGACCGACGGAACCGTCGCGGCGGCGGGTGCTCCGTTACCGAGCGAACCCGGGCCACCTCGTCGGCGGCGGATGCGGCGGGTGACGGCCGCGCTTCGGGGGCTTCTGGTGCCGACTCGCGGGATCGAACCGCGGACCTCCTGATTACGAATCAGGCGCTCTACCGACTGAGCTAAGTCGGCCCCTCTCTACCTTCTGGCCCGCCTGCGCGGAGCTGTCCTGGCGAGGGCGGCGATTCTATAGAACGCGCTTCCTGCCGTCACGCAAAGCATTTGTGGCGCCGTCGTCCTGACGTGACCGGTGCCCCGAAACGCGGCGCACGGCCGCGGCTAAGCTTTTCTTCGCAGGCGAATGACGACGTCGATGCCGGCTACTTCGGTGCCGGGCGGTGGCGCGGGCAGGCGGCTGAACTCGACGTCAGGGACCGGTACGTCGATGAGCGCGCCGCTAGCCACGTCGTGAAAGTGATAGTGGGCGTCGACATTGGAGTCGAACCACGCCCGGGAGCCGTCTACGGAGAGCTGGCGGATAAGGCCGCGCTCGGCGAAAAGGTTTAGCGTGTTGTAGACCGTGGCTTTGGACACTCGCGCACCCGCGGCGCGCAGACTGTCCAGAATCTGTTCAGCCGAGAGGTGCTGCGGAGCGCAGAGCAATAGCACGGCAATACGCACCCGCTGGCCGGTCGGGCGGATACCGCAGTCCGACAGCCGACGCTCGCACTGCGAGGCTATCGTGTCGGGCGACAGGGCCTGAGAGTCCATATTTGAGGATTATAGCCGCAACATCGCCCTGAACTCCCGGTCTTTTGTCGCATGCGGGCGACGAGGGGGCAGTTGCGGGGGCCCGGAACCTCACCCCCGGGCCGCGAGCTTGCCCTCCAGGTGCTTCGCCAACTCTCCGATTGTCGGGAAGTCGAACAGCTCGGTCAGGTCCACCTGCCCCGGATACTCGCGATCGATCTGCTCGTGGATCTCGATGAGCTTCAGCGAGCTGGCACCCACCTCGAACAGATTGTCGTTGAGCCCGAGGCGCTTGCCTTGCAGGGCGGCGTCGCAAATGGTCTTGAGCTTGTCCTCGATCTGCGTGAGCGAGCCCGACTCGGGGCCGCGCTGCGCGCTGCGTAGGGCCGCGAGTTCCTTGAGCTCCGCATCGAACTCACCGTCGGCATAGCTCTCCTCCAGCAGGTGCCGCTGGATCTTGCCGCTCGTGGTCTTCGGAATGCGCTTCACCGGGACGACCGCGGCCGCTTCGAGCCCGGTCTGCTCGTTGATGAGTCGCGCGACCTGGTTGGCCACAGGGAGGAATTCCTCCATCGCCCCGCGGTGAAGAACGAACACCACCAGTTCTTCCGTCTGCGAGTCTCGCGGGCGCACGCCCGCGGCGACCACCTTGCCGAGCTCCAGACCTTGCGCATTTTGCGCGATGGCTTCGAGATCGTGGGGATAGTAGTTCTGGCCGTTGACGAAGATGATTTCCTTCGCCCGCCCGGAAATGTAGAGCTGGCCGTCATGGAAGAGGCCGAGATCACCCGTACGCAACCAGCCATCCGCGCTGAATGCTTCGGCATTGGCCTGCGGATTCTCGTAATACCCTGCCGTGACGTTCTCACCTGTCATGTGGACGTGGCCGATGCGGTCCTCGGGTAGCGGCTTATCGTCGTCGTCGGTGATGCGCACCTGGCAGTAGGGGATGGCCTTGCCCTCGGAGACGAGCACGACGCCGTCCTTGTCGGTCTTCTCGACCTGCTCCACGGGGTTGCCAACATTCATCCGATGTCGGTGCAGGGAGATGGTGCGCATTGGAGCGCCCACTTCCGGAAAGGTGACGGCCAGTGAGGCTTCCGCGAGCCCGTAGACGGGATACATCGAGTTGCGCGCGAGATTCGCGGGCGCGAGCCGTGTGAGGAACTCTTCGCAAAGGTCGACCGAAATCGGCTCCGCGCCGTTGAAGATGAGGCGCACCGCGGCGAGGTCGAGACCCTCCACGGGCCGCTCGCCGAGTACCTTGAGGTAATGTTTGTAGCCGAA
>JAQGOC010000119.1 GCA_028293805.1 Gammaproteobacteria bacterium | reverse complement strand
GTCCACAAGGCGCACTATGTTCTGATGAACATCGAGTGCGACCAGAAGATTCTGGACGACCTCACCGGTGCTTTCCGCTTCAGCGACGCTGTCCTGCGCCACCTCGTCGTCAATATGGACGCTGCGGTGACCGAGCCCTCGCCGATGGCGAAGGCCGCTGATGAAGAGGGTGATGGCCGCCGACGTTCGCGCGATGATGATGACGACGGTGACGGTCCCCCGCGACGCGCGCGCCGCGATGAGTCGTCGGACGATGACGGTGATGCTCCCGTGAGACGTCGCCCGCGTGAAGAGGCCGCTCCTGCTCCTTCGGATGACGAAGAGAGCCCGGCCGGAGAGGGCGCCTGAGGCGCCGAGGTAAATTAACATGGCAATGAATAAATCAGACGGCGGTGGCCGCAGCGGCGGAAGTGGCGGCGGCGGCAGCAGCGGCGGAAGTGGTGGGAGCAGCGGCGGCAGCCGTTTCTCACGCCGCAAGAAGTTCTGCCGCTTCACGGCCGAAGGCGTCAAGCAAATCGACTACAAGGATCTCGCTACGTTGAAGGGTTACGTCACCGAAACGGGCAAGATCGTTCCCAGCCGCATCACGGGTACGAAGTCGTTCTATCAGCGTCAGCTCGCGGTATGCATCAAGCGCGCCCGCTTCCTGGCCCTGTTGCCGTACACCGACCAGCATTGAGGCGATCGCAATGGATGTCATTCTGCTTCAGAAGGTCGCCAACCTCGGCAACATCGGCGACCGCGTAAAAGTAAAGTCCGGCTATGGCCGCAATTTCCTGCTCCCCAAGGGCAAGGCCACGCTGGCGACGACGGATAACGTTGCACGCTTCGAGGCCCGTCGCGAAGAGCTCGAGAAGCACGCTCGCGAGCAGCTGTCTTCCGCTGAAGAGCGGGCGGCGGCCATGAAGGACTTCAAGCTTACGATCACGGCGAAGGCCGGGACGGAAGGCAAGCTCTTCGGTTCGATCGGTACGAGCGACATCGCGGAAGCCTCCACCAAGACCGGCTTCAAGCTCGAGCGCAGCGAAGTGCGCATGCCGAACGGCCCGCTGCGCATGGTTGGCGAGCACGTCGTCGCCCTGCACCTGCATGCCGACATCGATGTTCCGCTGACGGTATTGATCGTCGCGGAAGAGTAAGTCCCAAGGAATTTGGGTGGCAGGTCCCGCTAAAGCGCGTCGCGAGCCCGTCGCGAGCGTGGACGGACTGGTGCCGCCGCATTCCGTAGAAGCGGAGCAGGCCGTCATCGGCGGCCTGCTCCTCGATACTTCCGCCTGGGACAATGTCGCGGATGTCATCCGTCAGGAAGACTTCTACCGTCCCGACCACCAACTGCTATTCGAAGCCATCGGCTCCCTGGCCGGTGCCGGCAAGCCCTGTGACGTTGTTACCGTCTCCGAGTATCTGGAGCGCAATGGCAAGCTTGAGGCAGCCGGTGGACTCGCGTACCTCGGTTCGGTGACGCGTGACACGCCTACGGCAGCCAATGTCAGAGCCTACGCGGACATTGTTCGCGAGCGTTCGCTGCTACGGCAGCTGATTCGTGCGGGTACCGAGATCGCGTCGGCCGTCTTCAACAACGACGGCCAGACAGCTCGCGATCTCGTTGATCAGGCAGAGCAGCGCGTATTCGAAATCGCGGAAGGTGGCGCCCGCGGCAAGCAGGGCGCAGTCGCAGTTCGCGCGCTGTTGCCCGGGGTAATAGACCAGATCGATGAAGCGTACGCAAATCCCGATGTACTGCGTGGGCTCCCGACGGGCTTTGCCGATTTCGACAAGATGACGGGCGGCTTGCGCCCCGGTGATCTCGTCATCGTCGCCGGCCGGCCCTCCATGGGAAAGACGACTCTCGCCGTCAACATGGCGGAGTACGCCGCATTGCATACCCGCGAGAAGCGCGCCTCCGTTGTGATCTTCAGCATGGAAATGCCTTCCGAGCAGGTCATTACGCGCATGCTGTCGTCGATCGGCAGCGTGCCGCTCGGCAATCTGCGCAGCGGCCGCATCTCCGACGACGACTGGGTGCGCATCACCAGCGCAACGAGTCAGTTGTCAGAAGCGAAAATATTCGTCGACGAGACTCCCGCGCTGTCGCCGACGGAGTTGCGTGCCCGCGCCCGTCGTATAAAGCGCGAGCACGGTCTCGATCTCATCGTCGTCGACTACCTGCAGCTCATGCAGGTCCCCGGAAACAAAGAGAACCGCGCGACGGAAATCGCCGAGATTTCCCGCGGCCTGAAAGTTCTCGCCAAGGAACTGTCGGTTCCGGTCATCGCGCTGTCACAGTTGAATCGCGGCGTCGAGCAGCGGGAAAACAAGAAGCCTGTTATGTCTGACTTGAGAGAATCGGGTTCGATCGAGCAGGACGCTGACATGATCTTGTTGATCTACCGCGAAGAGGTGTACGACCGCCAGACGACCAAGAAAGGCATCGCGGAGATCGATCTCGTCAAGCACCGCAACGGCGAGATCGGCACCTTTGTGCTGACCTTCCAGGGACAGTTCACGCGCTTCGCGAACTACGTGCCCGACTCTTATGCGGACGGCGTAATGCGGTGAGCCGGCTGATTCGAGCCGCCATAGACACGCAGGCTCTGCGGCACAATCTGCAGACCATTCGTGAGCGCGCGCGCGGCGCGCGCGTGATGGCGGTTGTGAAGGCCAACGCGTACGGGCACGGGCTCGTGCCAACAGCCCTGGCGCTCGCGGAAGCCGATGCGTTCGGGGTGGCGAGGCTGGAAGAGGGGCTCGCGTTGAGGGCTGCGGGGATCACGCAGCCGATCGTATTGCTCGAGGGCGTGTTCGCGTCCGAACATCTGTTGGAAGCGGCACGCCACGGATTCGACCTCGTCGTGCACGACATGCTGCAGATAGAGCTGCTCGAGGAGAGCAGCAGCCCACAGCGCTTCCTGCTGTGGATCAAGATCGACACCGGCATGAACCGGCTCGGCTTTCGCCCGAGCGAGCTCGCGACGGCGCTCGAGCGCATCCGCCGGTTGCAACCTGCGCCGCTGGAGATACGGCTTTTGACTCACCTCGCACGTGCGGACGAGCGGGACAATGTCGTCACTCGCCAGCAGGTGGCGCGCTTCAGAGAAGCGACCCAAGGCATCGACTGCACGACCAGCATCGCTAACTCCGCCGGCATATTCGGCAATCTCCCATTGGGTTGCGATTGGGTACGGCCCGGCATCGCGCTGTATGGCGGGTCGCCCTTCGGGGATCGCACGGGGGTCGAATTGGGACTGCGGCCCGTCATGAGCCTTGAAACCTCCGTGATCGCCATTCGGCAGGTGCCAAAGGGCGAGACGGTGGGTTACGGGGGCGCTTGGAAGGCGGCGCGGGATTCGGTAGTCGCGATAGTGGCTGCCGGCTACGGCGACGGACTGGCGCGCAACCTGCCGAATGGAACGCCGATTCTGCTGAACGGCCGCCGCGCCCCGCTGATTGGGCGCGTGTCGATGGACATGATTGCCGTGGATGTCTCGGAGCTCCCGGATGCGCATGTCGGCACGCCGGTGGTGCTCTGGGGGAATGGGCTTCCCGTGGAGGAAATCGCACGCCACGCCGGGACGATCCCCTACGAGCTCCTCTGCGGCGTCAGTCAGCGCGTACCGCTCGAGCTTCGCTGAATCGTCAGCGAGTCCGGCGTTGGCCGGACGCTGCATCCGGCCAACAACACGCAAAACCGCCCGTTGCGCTGCCCGTGCTCAGCTGATGAAGAAACCCATCTTCACGCCGGCCAGCTGAATGACGTCGTTGTCATTGAGCCGCGTGGCCTGCGCGCCGATCGGTGAGCCGTTGACGAGCGGAAAGTCATCGCTCTTGCCGCTGTCGACATGAACGATGAAGAACCCTTCCGAGCGCCGCGTGATCGCGGCAACCTGCACTCCCGGACGGCCCAGCGTCGTGAGCGCCTTGCTGAGCTCGAGCTCGCGACCCGCGAACGCGCCGGAAAGCACCTGCAACTTGGCTTTTTTCAGCGCGGCCGCACCCTCGTTCAAGGCACGGCTCTTGGCGGTGGCGGAGAGGGAAGGGGATGCATTCTCGGCGGCCTCGGCCGCCGTGCGTACCTTCTCGACAGGCCGGGCGGAGGGCTGGATCACCATCGTCTTTTCGAACTCATCCTGCGCTTCGTCGTCCTCGACGAACCGCAGCTGGTGATGGCCGACAGTAATGACGTCGCCGTGCTGCAGGGCGTGCTTCTTGATCAGCTTGCCGTTGACGTAGGTGCCGTTCGTGCTGTTCAGATCCTCGAGGAACGAATCGTTGAGGATGTTGATGATCAGCGAGTGATGGCCGCTGACGGCAGCGTTGTCGATGCGGATGTCATTGTCCGGGAGGCGGCCGATCGTGTACCGCTCCTTGTTCATGTTGTATTCCGCCATCACCTGGCCATCCAGGCTCAAGACCAACCTAGCCATGCTTCGCCTCTGCTCGTGTCAGTATCAGCCGAACCAACCCAGGATCTTGTCGAATATCTTCGTGCGGGCCGGAAATGCATCGATGACGTGCGCCATGACCACCGAGACGTTGTCCCGCCCCCCGTTGTCATTCGCCAGTTGAATCAACTGCTTGGCGACTGTATCCAGATTAGCACTAAAGGTGATTATGGTTAAATGAATATCTTCGTCCTCGACCATGTCGGACAGCCCGTCCGAGCACAGAATGAAGACTTCACCCTTGTTCACCGGCACTTCCTGGATCTCGACGTCCACATTGGGCTCGACACCGAGCGCGCGCGTCACGTAGTTCTTGTTGGCTGCGCGCTGC
>JAQGOC010000093.1 GCA_028293805.1 Gammaproteobacteria bacterium | reverse complement strand
TCCGTCGCCGCATCCCCTACCACATCGCCGTCGAATTCCTGATGACCGGCCGCTGGATGGACGCGACGGAAGCCAAGCACTGGGGCCTGGCCAACCACGTAGTCCCGACAGGTCAAAGCCTCACCAAAGCTCGCGAGGTCGCCAAGCAGCTCGCCGACGGCCCGCCGCTCCTATTCCCCGCGATCAAGCAACTTCTACGCCATACCGAGATGCTCCCCGAACACCAGGCGTTCGAGCTCCACGACAACCTCCACGCAGTCCAAAAGGTCATTCGTTCCGACGATCTCCTGGAAGGCGCGCGCGCATTCGCCGAAAAACGCAAACCAACCTGGACCGGCAAATAGGAGCGACGCAAGCCGCTCCTCACCACCCACACAGGCAGCAGCGACCAATCGCAATGTACATGACTCCGCGGCTACACCAACGCGTTTGCGGTGTGGACACACGATAAAGACGTTTGCGCCCACGTCGACGAACCGCCCGCCAAGCCATGTGGTTTCGACCCAACAGGCCGCCCTCCACCCCCAACTCAATGTGCGACGCTGAGATCTAGTAGCCCGCCCAACATTCGAAGCACGCGGCCGGAGCCCCTCGTAGGCACGTGGCCGAGGCCGGTACAGCAAACGCCTTTATCGGGGGGCCGCACCGCAAAGATCGAGGGACTCTCTAGGCCCTAGGCCCTAGGCCCTAGGCCCTAGGCCGCGCCCTCAAGCTCCAAAGCTCCTACCCCTAACCGCCCAGAGGCCGCAACAAGGCGCGCGAAATAATATGCCGCTGCACCTCGCTGGTCCCATCCCAGATGCGTTCGATCCTCGCATCGCGCCAGATCCGCTCGAGCGGCAGATCCGCCATCAAGCCCATTCCGCCGTGGATCTGCAGCGCCTCGTCCGCCACCATGGCCAGCATCTCGCTGGCCTTCAGCTTCGCGATCGCCATGTCCATATCGGACGCCGTTTTCTGATCCATCTTCCAGGCCGCCTCCAGCGTGAGAAGCTCTGCAGCCCGCAGCTCCACGGCCATATCCGCGAGCTTGAACGCCACCCCCTGAAACTTTCCAATCTGCTGGCCGAACTGCACTCGATCGACCGCCCACTGCTTGGCAAGCTCGAGCGCCCGCTCCGCGCGCCCCAGACAGTTTGCCGCAACCTGCAGGCGGGTGGCCCCCAGCCAGGTGTTGGCGACTTCGAAGCCCTTGTGAACCTCGCCCAGGACAGCCGACTTCGGAACCCGACAGTCGGTGAACTGCAGAATGCTGTTCGTATAGCCGCGATGAGAGACGTTCCTGTAGCCCGGCCGCACCTCGAACCCGGGCGTACCGATGTCGACCAGGAATGCCGTGATGAGCTTGCGTTTGCCCCGCGGAATCGCCTCCTCCCCCGTGGCCGCGAAAAGAATGACGAAATCCGCATGGTCGACGTGGCTGATGAAGTGCTTCGTGCCATTGATCACGAAATCCCCGTCCTGCTCGACGGCGGTGGCCTTCATCCCCCGCAGGTCCGAACCCGCATCCGGTTCGGTCATCGCCAGGCATTCGATTTTCTCCCCGCGCACGGCGGGCAGCAGATACCGCTCCCGCTGCTCCCCCTCGCACGCCAGCAGTATGTTGGACGGCCTTGCAACACAGGCGAAGTGGAGAATGTAACTCGTGCGGCCGAGCTCTTTCTCGTACAGCACCCAGGTGACGGTATCCAAGCCCACGCCCCCCACTTCCGTGGGCATGTTGGCCGCATACAGTCCGGCCTCGATCGCCTTGGCTTTCAGCTCGCCCAGCAGCTCCTCGCGCAACTCGCCCGTCTCCTCGACCTCCCGCTCGTGAGGAACGAGCTCCTCACGCACGAAGTCGCGCGTGGCCTTGACGATCATCTGCTGTTCTTCAGTGAGCGCGAAATCCATCGGGCACCCTCCCAACAACGATTGGCGGTTACGCCGCAGATGATCCCGAGGCAGATGTCTTATGGCTCTTTCTGAGCCGGTCGGGATTAGCCCCGGCCGTAGCCACCGCCCAGGCATGCAGCAGTTGCAATTGCAGGCGCAATTGCTCGATCTGCTGCGCCGCCGGCCAGTCGCTCTGGCTGGCCACCGCGCTGGCCGTCAGGCCGTTGATGAAGGTCATCACTGACCGCAGGATCTGATCCCGCACGGCGGGCGACCACTGTCCCCAATCGGACCAGCCCTGCGCGAGACAGCGCTCGAACAGACGCATGTACTCCCGGTGCACCCAGGCGTTGATGCGCTTCAGCTTTTTGTCCGCCGACACCTGGCCCCAAAACGCGGTCCAGAAGGCGCACTCGGTAAAGCGCTGCTCGTCGACCGGAAGCGCCTCGGTGAGCACGGTCAGCAGGTCCGATTCAACGCCGCCGGCGGGTCGCATGAGCCGCTCCTCGATGCGGCGCAGGATCAGCCGCAAAGCGGCGATGATGATCTCCTGCTTGGTGTCGAAGTAATGCGCCACCATTCCCGTCGTGTAGCCGGCTTCGCGCGCGATGCGGACAATCGTGGCCTGATCGAAGCCGTGTTCGGCCACGACCCGGCAGGCGACGAGCGCGATCTCGTCGCGACGTTGCTCGTGGTCGACGATCTTGGGCATGGCGCTCCCTTTAGCTTCTCGGCATGCCGACATGCCGCCCCATCTGTGCCGCCGCCGGCAGGCTTGCCTGCGTGCGCTGGATCTTCTCCAGTTTCGCGCGTACCGCCGGATCCAGGGCCGCGGCCTTTTTGGCCGTGGAATTCACATGCAGGTACGTATGCTCACCCGTCGCCACCAGGCTATCGTCCTGCCGGCGATGCAGGCAGTGGAACAGGTGCACTCGCTTGTCGTCGACGCCGACCACCCGCGTCGTGACGTAGAGCGGCTCCAATGCCTTCGCTTCGGCATTGTGGGTCAGATGCGATTCGACGGCATACACGGCTCGTCCTGAGGCACGATACGCGTCGTCCACGCCAACCGATCGGAACAGCGCGTCGGTGGCATCGCCAAACACCTGCAAGTAACGGGAATCGGTCATATGGCCGTTGTAGTCGACCCACTCCGGCCGCACGTGAGTCTCCACGAGCCGCAGTAGCTGCCCGGCACCCCCGCTGCCGCCACCGGCGCGCGCCGCGGCGCCATTGCGCTCGTAGAGCCGCTCCTCGAGTGCGCGCAACGTGGCGCCCGCACCAATGTTGTATTGGCGGAGCACCTGCTGAATGGCGACGAGATAGTCGTCCCTGAGGCGCTCGATCTCCCGGATCGAGCGGCCGTTGGCCTGGGCCTGAGTGCCCTGGACCATCCGGTCGATCAGCTCTTCGGTGAGCTCCGGCGCCTCGAGCTTGGTCCATGGCCACTTGAGGCAGGGCCCGAACTGCTTGAGCATGTGGCGCATTCCCGGCTCCCCGCCGGCGAGGTGGTAGATCAGGTTCGTGCCCATCGCCGCCCAGCGCAGGCCCGGCCCATAAACGATCGACTCGTCGAGCTCGCCGGTCGTCGCCATCCCGTCATTGACGAGATGCAGGATTTCGCGCCACAGTGCCTCCTGCAGCCGATCGGTCAGATGTCCAGGGATTTCCCGCCGGACCTTCAGGGGATGCATGCCGATTTCGGTGAAGAAACGGCTGGCCGCATCCAGAGCCTCGGGTGAGGTCCTGCTGCCACCGACGAGCTCCACGAGCGGTAGGAGGTAGACGGGATTGAACGGATGCGCGACGAGAAATCGCTCAGGTGCTTCCATGTCCCTCTGCAAGTCGGACGGCATGAGCCCGGACGTGCTGGAAGCGATGACGACATCCGGCGGCGCCTGGCGGCTGACCTCGGCGAGGACACGCTGCTTCAGCTCGAGTTGCTCCGGGATGTTCTCCTGAATGAAGTCCACGTGCCGCGCCATCGCGCCCAGGTCCGTCGTGAACGACAACTTCCCTTTCGGCGGCAGCGGCGCGAACGTGAGGCGGGACAGCGCGCCTTCCGCGTTCTCCACGGCGCCGCGGATCCAGCTTTCCATTTCAGGCCGAACGTCGGCAGCCAGCACGTCGATGCCGAAATGCAGCGCCCGGGCAGCCCAGCCGCCGCCGATGACACCCGTGCCCAGCAGGCCGAGCGTTTTCACTTGTCGCATCATGTTCGTCATCCTCGCCTCGCCACAGTCGAAAGCGACGCGCCCGGCGGCCGGTGCGCGCCGCCTCTTAAGGCTGTCGCTGCCGACGCGAACGGCATACGGGCCCGCAGTCCCGCGTTCGCTTTTATAATGTCGTCGTAATAATATAATAAATCACCTGCAGGCGAAATCCTCGATGCTAATGAACAACGCCTCGCTCATCGAAAAGCGCTCGATCGACTACGTGCCGCTCGCCGAACGCCACGGGAAG
>JAQGOC010000089.1 GCA_028293805.1 Gammaproteobacteria bacterium | reverse complement strand
ACGGCCGGGAAGTCAATCCCACGTTGAATCTGGCACTCGAGCGAATTCATCCCGGCGACAGAGATCTCGTGCAGCAGACCCTCGACGGCGCCTCATCGCAGCGGTGCGGTTTTGATTTCGAGCATCGCCTGATGATGCCCGATGGTTCCGTGAAATGGGTCCGAGTCGTGGGCCACCCCTGGAGAGATGAGGAGCCGGACGGCCTGCTTTTCGTTGGAGCGCTGACGGACATCACGGAAGAGAAGTGGGCGCAGGCCGAACGTGAGCGGCTCGAGCAGCGGCTGCGCCAGGCGGCAAAGATGGAAGCGATCGGGCGGTTCGCCGGAGGCATTGCGCACGACTTCAACAGTGTTCTTGCGGGTGTGTTCGGTTACGGCGAAATGCTGATGGATGAGATCTCCGCGGAGTCCCCACTGAAGCGCTATGCGCAAAACGTGCTCAAAGCGGCGAATCGGGGCCGCGAGCTCGTTGAGCAGATCCTCACTTACAGCCGCAGCCAGCGCGGCAAGCGCGAGCCCCTTGACGTTGCCAATGTCGTGGCCGAGACGCTGGAGCTGCTCCGAGGCTCACTCCCCGCGGACATCCGTATAGAGGCGAACGCCCCCGCGTCACCTCTGGTGGCCCTCGGTAATGCCACCCAACTGCACCAGGTGGTGATGAATCTGTGCAGCAACGCGATCCACGCGATGCGTGGAGGGGGCCTTCTGCGCGTGATCCTCGAGACCGCAGAGCTCTCAGACGAGCAAGCGCTATCGCATGGAACGCTTGGAACAGGTGATTACCTGCGGCTGATCGTCCAGGACAGCGGAACCGGCATGGACCCCTCGACCCTGACTCGCATCTTCGAGCCGTTTTTCACGACCAAGGAGGTCGGCCAGGGCACCGGCCTCGGTCTGTCGCTCGTTTACGCCATCGTCAGCGATTCGGGTGGCGCAGTCGACGTCAAGAGCGCACCGCGGCAGGGAAGCACGTTTACGATCTACCTGCCGCGCTCGGATATCAGCCTGCCCACGGGAGAGTCCAACCCACCGCACGGCTTGGACCTGAGTTCCCGTTGACGCGATGGAGCGGCCCCCATTTGAACGGACATGATTGCACAGCGAGGATGTAGGCTTGCGCCCGGCCGACAACGACTGCTATGAATCAACTGAAGGCGCGAAAAACGCGCCGAGCGCGACCGGACCGCGTGGGATTCCACGAAGCCAGGTGCCGAGCGCGGGGCGCCGCAGGGGCCGCGAGGTACTTCAGTCAGCGGTGCGCGGGGGCGGCCGTGACCTTGGTACCTCACGAAGGCTATGAGCTTTGCCCACGCTTTGAAGATGAGCCCTCGCTTTTCGCACCGGACGCCTTGGCGCCTCCGTTCCCCTGCGAGCTCTCCTGTTCCCCTCCAGGTGAGCCAGCCGCTGAGGTTCCCGTTGCGCTTCCCGCAGAGCTCGCCTGTGAGCTTGCCTGACCCGCCTGCGAGCTCGTCTGCTGGCCCGCTCGCTGACCGCTCTGTGCTCCCGCTCCGGACTGAACATCGACGCGGCGCGTGCGCTGCTGCTGGTTGTTCTTGGGAACGGCGATCGTGAGAACGCCGTTCTCAAAGGTCGCTGTCACCTGGTCGGGGTCCGCCGCGAACGGCAGCTGCACGGTGCGCTGAAACGACCCGTAAGCACGCTCAACGAAATGATAGTTCTCGTCCTCATTGCTCCGCTCCAGCCGTTTGTCGCCGCGGATGACCAACATGTCCTCCATCACGTCGACCTCGAGGTCATCCAGATCGACGCCCGGCAATTCGGCCGTGACCCGGATTTCGTTATCAGTCTCGCTGACGTTGATCTGCGGGGTGATCAGAGCCGTCGCGACGGCCGTGTCTGCCAAGCTCGGCAAGCCCGAGGGCTGGAGGAAGTCTTCGAAGAGTCGGTTGATGTCACGATTGAGCGACATCAACGGGTTGAAGCCCGTGACCCCGCTGGACCGAGATCGTGACGGTGTCATAGCATTACGCGCCATAGTGAATCTCCTTCGTCGTGAGTCGCCATTTCGTTGCGCAGGCGTCGCGCTTCATGCCAGTTCTAACGTGCCGGCCGGGCGTCGGACATGACCTGGATCAATGCAACGCGATTCCGCGAATCAGGCGTGCTTGATCTTGGCAGGTGGGCAAATCCCCGCCGCAATTCGGCATCGAGCGCGCGAAGGATCACCCGAACCTGCCTTGGATGTTCACCACGGCATTGGCCAAGTCTGTGCCAGGCTGCGCATCAGGAATTCCGGCTTCACTGCTACGACCGAGCGCTCACGCGCGTCCGCCTGTCTTGACCGACCACAATCGACCCTCTCCCGCCGTTTGCGACCGGCACTGTTTCGGTGATCAGGTCGGTGACTTCACAACTAACCCTTCCGGAGGCGCGTCTCTCGATGCACAACAGGCGTAAAGCGCATTTTCAAGTCTGACGAATCAGCCCAGCGGGCGGGTTCCAACAGATTTTCCGGGCTGCTAGGAGGATCGGCGGCTGCATGCTATCGTAACGCTCGTGCGAGAAAAACAACGAGACATCGGACTGGTCCGCGTAGTAGGACCTTGGGCGTTTGCCGCCAGTATTATCAGTATGATTGTCGGCGCCGGCATCTTCGCAGTGCCGGCAGCTCTCGCGGCGTGTGTTGGTACGTATGCGCCTTTCGCCTTCCTGGCTTGTGGGTTTGCCGTCGGGGCGGTGGCCATTTGCTTGGCCGAGGGCGGCAGCCGCGTGCCCACCAGCGGCGGCGTCTATGGTGTCATCGAAGCCGCCTTTGGGCCCCTGGCGGGCTATGTCTCCGGGACTCTGCTTTGGGTCAGTTGCGTGCTCGCTTGCGGCGCCGTAAGTGCCGCTCTCGCCGACGTAGCAGCGAGCTTGTTCCCACCCTCCTTCCTCGGGCCAGTACGTGCGGTGGTCATCATTGGAGTCATTGGCGGTATAGCACTAGTCAACATCGGCGGCGTTGCACGCGGCGCGCGACTGGTCAGCGCCACCACTACGCTGAAATTAGCTCCGTTGGCCATATTTATCCTCGCAGGCGCGAGTGCAATCCATAGCTCTAACTTCGTACCGGCGGTGCAGCCCGATGCTCAGGGTTTCGGTCGCGCAATGATTCTCGCCGTGTTTGCACTTGTTGGCATGGAGACATCTCTGTGTGCGAGCGGTGAGGTTCTGCAACCCAATCACACCATTCCCCGCGCGCTGATCATAGCCATGTTGTCAACGACGCTTCTGTATGCCGCTATTCAGGTCATCGCACAAGGCATCCTGGGTTCTTCGCTGGCCACTTCCAAGGCGCCGTTGGCCGATGCCATGGCCCACATACATCCGGCGCTGCGTGCACTGATGCTCGCGGGTACCGCGCTATCGATGTTCGGCTGGCTGGGGAGCGACATTCTCGGCAGTCCGCGACAGCTATTCGCGTTCGCGCGGGATGGCTTGCTGCCGCGCGTGGTCGGGCAGCTTCACCCTCAAAGCCACGCTCCCCACATCGCAATTCTGTGCTATGCCACACTTGCGATCGTGCTGGCGCTGACGGGAACCTTCGCCGAGCTGGTTGTGCTGTCGACACTGTCGGTTGCTGCGCTGTACATCGGTGGTTGTGCGGCCTCGTGGGTGCTTGCGCGCCGCGGTGTGGCTCTGTTCGGCATGCCCCTGAACTTCCACTTCCTGGGGGCTGCGACCGTGATCGGCATCGGTGGCATGCTGACTCTGATCGCGCTGGGTTCGCGTCAGGAGATTATCGGATTGGTGACCCTCATCGGTCTCAGCGTGCTCATATACCTCGTCCAGGCTCGAAGCGCTCTGGCGAGATTGCACTGATCGCGGATCGCTCGTCCTACCGCTTATCGGACCTCTGCGACCATAAGTAGGCGTAAGAGCATCAATCACTTGCCCCTGCTGCGCGGAAAGCACGTCTGCTATTCACGAGGCACATTCTTGTGACATGTCGAAGCGCAGCCCGAGAAAGAGCGGTGTGCCGAGACGACACCTAGACCGTCTTCGCAAAATGGAAACTGAGGACGAGTTCCGACGGGGCCCACTACAAATTCTTCAGGGAGCAAGCCTGCGCAGGCGCCATTTCGTCACACGAGCCCTGGTCATCCTCGAGTGAAAACTCCTCTTTTGACGCGCTGCGCTCTTCATCCTAGCTTGCTCACCACTCTTAAATTCCGACTCGCCAACCACTGCGACACAGCAGCCTCACAGACCGGTCGACGGAGCGTCAATGCACACGGGAATTCACAAACGCAGGATTGCGGCGAAAGTCAGCTTACTGCTCATCTCAACCTCGATGTCCATCGTGGCTGTTACAAATGCTCAGGAAGCAAAATCCTTCCTTCTGACCGCATACGCGAACGCAGCCGGTGGTGAGAATCTGGTCTCCGGCCGCTACAACGCTGCCCTCGCCCAGATCACGAGCAATGAACAAGCACTCGCGACCCCGGAACGCGACAGGAAAACGAATGCTTGCGTGGCATACGCAGCGCTGGGGCAACTCAGACAGGCCCGCGTCGCTTGCGATGCCGCCGTCACCGCCGCACAACGCCACACGAGCCATTCGTTTCGGGGATTATCAAAAGACCGGGTCGGTGCAAGCGACGACGTCGCAATCGCGTATACAAATCGGGCGATCGTTCATTCTTTGTCGCACAAAGCCGTGAGCTCCGCGGAAGATCTGGCGAAAGCCCACTCGCTCGCGCCAACAGCTGATTTCGTTGCTCGCAATATCGCGACATTCAGGGACTCGCACGGCGGCGCTGCACAAGTAGCGGTTACAGCGCGGTGAAGCGCGCAATGAATTGCCTGGCCTAGGCGATGGCAGCGTCAATTAAGGGCGTGACAGATTCCAGTCAGGAAGATACGCCCCCGCCCGCCGACGCCGCTCTGCTGGACGAGCTGAAAGGAGGTCGCGACGCTCGCCGATTTCACCTGAAACATTTCTGGAAGTGCAGGAAATCGGAGCGCAGCGGGCGCGACAGATACTCGCACCGGTAATCAGAGACGAGCAACGCCTTCGACACTCTTTATCGGCCGGCAGCGACCTATGCGGCTCGCTGGCCTACGCTAATCAATGGCAACGCGATTGGCTCGTGTTGAGCGTGCTCGTCCTGCCGGATCGATTGCACCGGCCTGTGCCTCACGCGGGTGGAGGCGACACCGCACCCATATTGTCCTTACAAAGGAGCGATTCACCATGAGATTTTTTCGTGTAATTCTTGTATCGGGATTATTGACAGGGGTGGCGGCCCACGCCCAAGCGGCCCCGGACTGGAGTGCCTACATCGGCACCGGGCAAGCAGTCGACGGCGGCAATTTTGCCGCAGGCTCGGATTCGCCTCTCGAGCCTGCTGCGACGGCCCCGCTGCCCTGGAGCGCGCTGTTTGGGACCGGAGAGGCCGCGGCTAAGGAGGAAGAAAGCCTTGGCGTGCAGCCGGCGCTCGACTCGGCCGGATCGCCGGCATCGAGCGCCCCCGCAATGCAGGCAACTCTCAATTGGAGCGAGCAGATTGGTAGCGGCGCCGCCGCCGCCGCTGAATGATCGCGACGAGGTAGCATACCGCCCAGGTGATCGCACCTGGGCTGCCGCCCAGATCAGACGCGAGCTCGCGACCCCGACCTTGGCACGATCGGGCCTGTGACGATGTTCGAACACCCGTGCGGTCGGAGCCGCATATTCACATTCTTCAATTCATCAAGAGACATCGTGACCAGCAACGCGCACTTGAGCGGCGTGGCCCTAGCGCTGCCTGGAAACCTGCTCCGCCGAAACTGCGCGGAGGCCTTGGCAGAGGGCTTGCGCAGCACCCGCTCCACCGCATCCAGGCATGCTGCGTCTCTGCCTGGAACCCAGGGTCCTGCTCGGCCACTATGGGAACCTCGCTGGCCAGTTCGTCCATGCTGACGGCTGAAGGCGCGGCCGCATGTCTTACCGTGGCTGGCGGATGTTGACGCCACAGTGATCCGGCGTCGCAGGAACATAGTCTGTAGCAGCAGTTTGATTTCCCTTCAATTTGGTGACAAATCAACCACTTATAGGTCCACACCCACTTTTCGCGCGGCTCGGCAGGCGGGTTCGGACCTCTCCTGCGTTTATATTGTATTAGTGCCTCGCCAGGCATCGACCGCGTTAGCCTTCGGCAATCTATGGACCGCTTACCGACACAGAATGCTGAATCCGGTGAAGGCGCGGCGGCCCCACAGGCGGGCACCGCCGAGATCGTCGCATCTCTGTCGGCGCGATTTCGCGTACCACTGCAGCGCTTCTTCGCCAAGCGGCAGATTCCGCGGGATGACGTCGATGACCTGGTTCAGGACGTTTTTGTTCGACTCGCCTCGCGCCCCAACTTCGAATCGACAGAACGGCTCGAAGCGTACTTGTTCACAACGGCAGCCAATCTCCTGAATGACCGGTATCGTCGCCAGATATTCCGGGCGACCCACGCGCACGTGCCGTTCGATGAGGGTCTGCACGCCGAATTTCTCGAAACTGACGGTCCCGAGCGCAGTCTGTTGGCGACGCAGGTTGTCGCGCAGCTGGTGGAAGCACTTTTCGAGCTGCCGGCGCGCACGCGTGCCATCTTTGTTCTGTACCACTTCGAGGATTACCCGCACGCCGAAATTGCGAAAAAGCTGGGCATTGCCGTCAGCACTATTGAGAAGCACATGGCGCGCGCCAATGCCCACCTAGTGACACGGATGGCAGGACTATGACTGCGAGCACAGGGAGTAGGCCCCAGCGCTTCGGTTCCACGGCTGCCGAGGAAGCCGGCGCCTGGGACGCCCGTCTGCGCGCCCCGGATTGCAGCGACGACGATCGGGCACGCTTCGCAGTCTGGCGTGACGCCGATCCCGTCCACCAGGCTGCTTTCGAGCATCTCCAGACCCTCGTTGCCAGCCTGCGCGGCGGTCGAGGACGCGCGGATGCGCGCTCTCTACGCGACGAGGCTCTGCGCGCGGTCCGCGCACGGGGTCGCCGAAAACGACTACGGGATACAGTCGCCGCGAGCGTCGTGGCCGTCGCAATCTGCGTAGCTCTTTGGACCACGTCCACAGCCGACTGGCTGCAACCTCCCCTCAACGATCTTGTCGCACGCCTTACGGGGACCAAGAGCTATGCGACAGGCGTCGGGCAGCGATCCACGTTTGTGCTCGAGGATGGCTCATCGCTCGAGCTCAATGCCGAATCGCGGATCAAGGTGAAGTTCAGCGAAACTCGCCGTGATGTCGAGCTGACCCAGGGACAGGCCTTGTTCAGCGTGGCCAAAAACCCGCAGCGGCCCTTCATCGTTCATGCACGCAATCGTGACATTGTGGCAGTGGGCACGCAGTTTGACGTGCGCCTCGATAGCGGCTCCGTGCAAGTGACACTCATTGAAGGCAAGGTTCGTGTACAGCAAAGCCGCACGGATGCTCCTCAATCTCCAGGTTCTCTGGCTTCTTCACCAGATACCGGCGAACTGTACCTCACGCCGGGTAAACAGCTCATCGCCAAGCCGCTCGCGAGCACCGTTCGTGACATCGACGTTGCCAGAGTCACCGGCTGGCGCGACGGCCACATTTTCCTCGAGGATTTGTCGCTCGAAGACGCCGTTGCGGAAATGAACAAGTACAGTGCGACGCAAATCAAAGTCATCGATCCCGCTCTCGCGGGCTTGAGAGTGAATGGCATGTTCATGGCGGGCGGACAGGAAGCATTCGCCTCCGCGTTGGAGAGCTACTTTCCCCTCGCGGCCGAGCGTCACGGTGACAAGGAAATCCTGCTCATCGCCCGACACTGAAACGCCGCATCGCGCGCTGACGCGCCAACAGACACAGCGCCAGGCCGCCGAGCGCACGCAATCCGCGGATGCAACAATCTTAGTCTGCAACAGGCGGGTTACTCCTCGCCGCTCGTTATTCCCAAAGAGAGCAAGTGATTTTGTGCCACATCGCATAAAAACGCCGGGGAGTCAGAATGCCGCACCGTCCACGCACCGAACGCACCCTCCACGACACAGCGATTGCGGCAGAGGGCTCGACCGCCCCCTTTCCGCTTGCGAGGAAAGAGAGCCGCGGGACGCGCTTCCTCCTCGCAGCGGTGTTGTCATTTCTCACTTCCGCGGCCCTTGCCACTGCCGGCGATGCGGCTAAGCATTTCGATATCCGGCAGCAAAGTCTCGCGAGCGCCCTCAACGAATTCGCACGCCAGAGCGATCGGCAAATCCTGTTCTCGACGGAAACCGCCGAGTCCAAGCGCACCGACGGCGTCACGGGCGACTTGGCGCCGGATGCTGCGCTGAAAGTCCTTTTGAAAGGCACCGGGCTCACGTATCGGACAACGTCCGACAACACCATACTTGTCGAACACCCCCGGGCCGGAGAACCAGCCGATACGTCCAAAAGCTACGGCCAAGGCGGTAAGGACAAATCTGCGGGCCCGCTCCGACTCGCACAAACCGAAGAACAGGGAAGTCCCGCGTTCGGCGACGGGGCAGAAAGAGCCGGTTCGTCCGTACCTGCGCACGATTCCACGCCACAGCTTCAGGAGGTGGTGGTGACCGGATCCCGCATTCCGCGCACAACGCAGGAAGGTGCGCAGGAGGTCAAGATCTACGCAAAGGAGCAGATCGAGCAAAGCGGACAAACAACCGTCAGCGACTTCCTGAATACGCTTCCGGACGTATCTGTCGCCGTCGGCGAACAAGGCCTGAGAACACAGTCGGGTGGGACAACCGTTCAGCTCCATGGGCTTCCCGTTGGAACCACACTCGTTCTGATCAATGGCCGGCGAGTGGAGTCCTCAGCCGTTCAAGTCTTTACCGGTCCCATAGTAGATCTCAACCTTCTGCCCTTGTCCGCGGTCGAGCGCATCGAAGTACTGCCGGAGGGGGCATCTGCAATCTATGGGTCCGATGCCATCGCAGGTGTTGTCAACGTCGTGC
>JAQGOC010000029.1 GCA_028293805.1 Gammaproteobacteria bacterium | reverse complement strand
TGTAGATGATCGGCGCGTTGGGATTGGGCCGCGAGGCCAGGATGGTCCGCAGGTCGGCCGGCACGAACGGATTGGTCACCGGGATCACGGGTTCTCGGATGGCTTAGCCCGGCCGGCAGTAGGTGGTTTTGTAGTCTACGTACTGGACCTGGGCGTAGGCCTTCAGGTCCTCGGTGAGGTCGTAGCTCGTCCGCAAGAAGACACTGTAGCGTTCGAGCGGCGTCTGCAGGGGCTGGCTCTCCCCATAGGGCGTGCCCACGCGGCCGTTCACCAGCACATAGGGGTCGTGGTCGCCGTACTTGTAGTTCAGCACCGGCGCCCCTGGCGTGAACAGGCTGCCGTCGGCGTTGATCGCCAGACCCTGGCTGCGCACCGGGGGCGCCGTCCCGCCGTACCGTCCGAGGAACAGCGAGTTCAGCGCCGCCTGGGTCGGCAGGTTGGCCGGGTCGGCCTGGAAGATGCCGCCCGCCAGGTTGCTGGCGATGCCGGAATTGATGAAGAAGCTGCGGTCCGAACGCGGCGCGAAGTCCCGATCCAGGTAGGAGAGCGACAGCACGGCCCGCCCGCGATCGTTCGCGAAACGGCCGCCGCCCGTGATCGAGAGCTGTTTCGAGGCGGCGTCGCCCTCGCCCGTGACGCCGTACTGCGCGTCGACGAGCAGGCCTTCGAAATCGCGCTTGAGCTTGAAGTTGACGACGCCGGCGATGGCGTCCGAGCCGTATACCGCCGAGGCGCCGCCGGTCACCACTTCGACCCGGTCGATGAGGCCCAGCGGAATCTGGTCGAGGTCCGGGGCTGGGTTCGGGTTCAGCGTATTCGGATCCGCGGATCCCAGGCGCCGCCCATCGACCAGCACCAGCGTGCGCTGCGGTCCCAGGCCGCGCAGATCGGCGGTCGTGAGTCCGCCCGCCGAGGTCAAGGCATTGCTGGTATTGGAGAAGTCGGTCGAGGCGCCCTGGAAGTTCTGCGGCAAAATGCTGAGGAGCTGCACGGCGTCGCTTGCGCCCTGTTGTCGAATTTCCTGGGAGTTCAACACCTGAATGGGGCTGGTGCTCGTCATGTTGGGCTGCGGAATACGCGAGCCCGTGACGATCACTTCCTGAACGACTGGGACATTGTCGCCGGTCTCGGCCGGAGGGGCCTGCGCGAAGGCGGGTGCGACTGTCGCCAGCGCCAGTCCTGCCGCCCACCTCAAGCCACGAATAGCACGCACGCTGATGCGAATCATCGGTCCCCCTGCGAACGGTCTTACCGTTCCTCATGAGCTGGACGGCGACGAATCTGCAGGCGTCCCTCGCCGTCACGACTGTGTCGTTCGAGGTCCAGCCGACTTAAGAAACCGGACCTGAATGCGCGGATGTTATCAACAGAGAATTCTCAATGGTTGAAAATTGGCCAAAACACAACAGAGCGAATGTTGATGTTGTTCCATCAAAGTCAAGCTTTTCACCTGATGGGCGCCGAATCGTTGTACGTTTGGACCACCGAAACCTAGGCGTCGTCGCGGCACCTGCGATCCCCGAAAACCTCAAGCACAACAGTACGCCGACGCGTTAGTGCTCGAGCTGCGCACAACGAATAGAAGGAAGCAGAGCGAGCGGTGACCGTAACCTAGGTGAGCGCCTTGCTCAGCGCCGCGATCGGCTGAGGACATGGGGGGACGATGGCGCTGCACGCGACGCAGAAATGGGGCTCGAGACGCAGCGCGTCCGGACCTAAGGCGGAGCAAACAGAGGTGCGGCTGAATATCGTCGCAAGCCGCCAGGCGGTTCGCCTATCGAGTCGCAAGCGGTCTAGCGCCTCAGGGGTTTTCGCAAATCCGGCCAGCAGCGTATTTCTACAGAACCAACCCCGCGCGGCCACTCTATATATCGATATCTCGGCGCCGGCCGCTGATGCGAAACTGTTAATACACACGTCACCGCGCCGACAAGGAGCGCTACGCTAAAAGTTGTGGGTAATCGCAGCGCTGACCCAACGGGGCTCTCCATATCCCACCTGACTGCAGCCACACAGGTTGCTGATATCAAAGCCGACGGTCTTGTACCGCTCGTCAGTCAAGTTCGATACGCGTATTGCAACGCGCCAGGCGTCGCTCGCGCTAGCCCAGGCAAGCATTGCTCCCGTCAGGGCTCGACCGTTGACTAAGGTTGACGAGAAATTGGTGTCAGAGTAGTAGTACGAACTGAGGTAGCTCACGTCCCCCTGCAGCGACAGATGTCCCCCCGCGACGGGAAACTCGTATGCCGCGGCCGCGTTGGCTTGCCACTCCGAGGAAAACGGTATTTTCCGCGAGGAAAATAGCACGGGGCCTACCCCCACGTCATACACCCGTCCATTCGTGTAACTACCGGCCGCTTTGAGCGTCAGGCCCCGCGTCGGAGTCACTTCGAGCGTGATTTCACCGCCAAATATTTTCGCTTTGTGATTCGTCACCTGGTTCGAGAGACCAATGAACGTAAAAGACTGGTAGTCGGAATAGTCGTAGTAGAACGTGTCGCCATTGATGCGTAATGTCCGAGCCACCAGGTCAGTCTTGAAACCAACCTCGTAAGCGTTGAGCACCTCCGGTTTGTACGGAATTCCACTGTTTGGGTAGGCTGCGCTGCCTGCGTATGGCGCGTTGAAATTGCCGGCCTTGGAGCCGCGGTTCCAGCCCGCGTAGAGCAGGATATCGCGGTTCGGATGATACTGGAGCTGCGCCTTGGCGGTAACCAGCGTATCGCTCGATGATCCGGAGAATGGGCTTCGGGCGGGAGCTATAAAGGTACCCTGACCACCGGTTGCGGTGGGACTGTAGAGCAGGGACTGATAGTGAAAAGTTTTGGTCTCGTACGCAGCCCGCGCCCCTGCGATGGCTGTAACGGCGGGGAAGACATCGTATTCCGCTTGTGAAAAGACTGAATATGAGTTGGTGCGCAGCCCATATGTCTGCTGCAGATACGCACCCAGGGGGGGTATCACCACATTGTCTTGCACTGACGAGAGAATATTCAGGAAATAGGCGCCCGCGTAGTAGCGCAGCGGACCGGAGCTCCTGAACAGACGAAACTCCTGCGAAAAGTTGTCCACGGAGGTTTTCGTAAGGTCATTGAGAAAGCTGATCTCGCTCGCTTCGCCGTCAAATGCCAGCCGGGTGCGAGCGTGTTTGTAGTCGGTAACGGATGTGACCTCGACCTCGTGTCCCCAGGTCACCTTGGCTGTACCGCCGGTGAGCTCGCTGAAGCCGCCATTTCCGCGTGCATCATTGGCGTTCACGGTGAGGCTGCCCTCCGGAGTGGGTATCGTACCGATCAACGTTGGCTGGTTCACGATGATCGAGTCGACAATACGTCCGGAAGCATCAGTGACATTGCGGGTCGAGACCGAAAAGTAGGGGCTCCAGGAGAAATCCGCCCGGCTGCTGTATGCGGTCAGGAGGACGTTGAGATCACCACCGGAGTCATACAGCAAGTGACCGCGGAACGCGAAACGCGACTTGGACCCAAGGTCTTCACCCTCCGCATTGATGTTTCTTACATAGGCATCATTGTGCTCGCCTTGCGCGGCTATCCGGAACATCAGGTTGTCTGAAATGGAACCCCCCACCGCCCCTTCCATGCGGGCGGCGTGGTACGAGCCGTAACCGGCGGTAATGTAGCCCTCCGGTTCGCGTGCGGGCTTTTTTGAAATGATGTTGACAAGTCCGCCGGTGGCGTTGCGGCCGAACAGGGTGCCCTGTGGACCCTTGAGAACCTCAACCCGCTCTATGTCGAATAGACCTACGTCGGCCGCGTTGTTGTAGGCGAGATAGCCATCATCGATGTACACCGCAGTCGGTGACTCCGTGTGTCCTGAAAAATCCTGTTGAGTGACTCCTCGGATCGCGAAGGTCAGGCTTTGCCCTCCATAGCTGCCTGCCAGATTGACGGCCGGAGTTATCGCCGCCAGCTCGATCGCCTCAGTGACGCCGTGCGCCTTGAGCTCATCGGCTGCGAACGCCGCAATGGTAATGCCGACGTTTTGAATGGATTCCGCGCGTTTTTGCGCTGTCACGACGATCTCTGCCAATTGTCCGGAACCATTCTCCACCGGTCCCGCGCCTTGGTCCGGTACGTCGGCCTGGGCCAGCGTTGCGAGCGCGGCGCAGATCGAGCAGCAAAATGCCGCCGTCGAGGTGGCTCTCCGGATTGACATCGATCCCCCCAATTATTTAATTATACGACTAACGATTTATACTCGCCCACAACGCTTGTCAACATTTCATTGCTTCGGACAAATGGACGAGTTCGGCAGCCGAACGTGGGTGGTTCCGGTTGGAACTAGCTCCGGCCGGGTCGGGTCGACGCACATCGGCGGCCCGACGAGGGCAGGGCAATTCGCCTTGCTCCCGGCGCACGCTGCATACCGCTTGACGCAAAGCCCGGCGAGGTCGGCGTAGAGTACATCGGCGCCGTCAGGGCCCTATCCTGCCCAAGAGCGGTGGTTGGCCCCGTGTTGGGTAAGTAAAGCGCGCGGGACGCTGCTGCGAGTCGCAGCGGCGACACTGGTCTTGCAGTTGGCCCGCTGCTGCAGGTCCATTAGCGAATCAGGCCAGTTATCCACAGGACGTGCTCGCGCCAGGCGCTTTCGGTCGCGGCAGCCTGGCCCGAGATGAGAAGAACTCCCATGCGGCTATAGTTTTCGACATATCGATCGAGCAGGGCGTCGGGCAGCAGCTCACCCATTTGACGGTAAAAGCAATCCACATGGATGCGATTGAAGATCGGATTCAGGTAGGAGTTCCCGCAGTACTCGTTGACCGCCTCGTGAGAGGCGGCAATCGCGGCGAATAGGGCACACCTGTCGCGCCCCGCCCATCTATCCGGAATAGTCCGAAATATCCGCTCGATCGGGGTGCGAATGCCGGCGTCTGCCAGTTTTGGGGCAATAAGCCGAAAGGCGAGAACTCCAACCTCTTCCACAACTTGCAAGCATTCGAGCAAGGTCCGGACACTGACGGTCCGCACCCGCGCGCCCCGGTTCGGCTGCAATTCCACGAGACCCTCCCCGATCAGCAGATGCAGCGCTTCGCGAACAGGAGCCAGACTGGTGTTGAGTCGCGTCGCCAATGCGGAGGTGATCAGGCGCTGGCCGGGTGCATAGCGTCCTCCCTGAATGCCGCTGCGAAGTTCGGCCAGCACTCTCTCGACGTTCTGGTTGGTTCTGATCACGCGACTATTCGCGTGCAGGGCTGAGGTGCCATGTGATCGCATGTCGAGAAGCTCGAGGTCACCTAGGCGGTTGCTCTGCGCGAAGCCCACCACATCATCGTCAGGGGCCAACGCAAAGTGTGCGCGCTCGCCGGTAAGGCGGAAGCGGCGCTGTCGTCGCTGCTTGCATGCATGTCGCGGAATGGCTCCTTCTGGTTTTGTCCCCGTCGCCGTCAGACTGGCTTCAGCGTCTTCATGTTGAGCGCGCGCTTGCGGTAACTGAAGCGGTCAGATGCCGCACCGGGTCGTGCCCTATATTAAATGAGCGTACAATAATTGAGAACGCAGATGATATATATACCGTGCCGCTTAACAATCCCGCATCCGGACCGGGGCGAAATGGCTCGTTCAGTTGAGCGCCAATGCTCCAGAACGCCCCAGCTCTTTTATCGACGTATGTACGGGTAATCGGTAGAATGATCGCATTGGCTTGTCTGGCCCAGGCGGGGCGGCTGTGCATACGTCCTTACTGTGCGGCAAAAGCCCGAACAAATAGTGAATCAAATGAAGACAGCGGATTCGTCTCCTAGAGAACAGGCACGTCGACCCGGCCGGCCTCGTCCTGATGTAGTTGAAAAGGACCAAATGCGGGCCAGGATCCTTGACGTTGCGGAACAGCTCTTCGCGAACGCCGGATACGCGGAATCCTCGTTTCGCGACATCGCTTCGGTAGCCAACGTCAACCCGGCTCTCATCAGCTATTACTTCGGTTCCAAGCGCGCCTTATTCGATTCCGTTTACAAGCGCCGCGGCAAGGAACTGACCGATCGATGGGCGGAATTGTTGGATGAGCTGGAAGCGCGCCCCGATCAACCTCCAACGGTCGAGGAGTTGTTGCGCGCGTTTCTGGTCCCGCAGTTCGAAATGAGGAGTAGCGGGCCGGGCGGCACGGCATTCATGCAGCTGCAAGCGAGAGTGCACAGCGAATGCGATGAACTGTCGTTTCAGCTGCGCCGTGAGGTTTACGATGCCGTAGGCAAGCGATTCGTCAGCGGGCTCGAGCGCGCGCTGCCACACCTGGACAGCGCAGAGGTCGATTGGCGATTCGTATTTGTGGTAGGTGTGGGCTTTTACATGAGCTCCGGCCTGGATCGGCTGCTTGACCTGTCAAGTGGTCGGTACGACTCGGCACAACCCGAGGAAGCCATACGTCGCATACTGAATTTTTGTACCGCAGGGTTCATGGGGTCGGCCACCGTGTTGCCCAGCAAAAAGGGCGAAGGCAGCAAGAAAAGCCCGACCAAGGCGCGCGCGTCGAGGTCGGCGAAGCGACGGCCCCGGCACGCTAAATCATCATCGACGCGAAGCGATTAGGCCCAACGTGCCGGCGCCGGTCCCGGCACACTCGACCGTAGGCTAGCCCGCCCGCCAACCCCTGCGTCGAATCGCGCGTCCGGCGCGCGAACTCGAGCCCTCGTTGAGGCAGTTGCGCACCGGAAGCACTCTGCGCGCGCACGACCGGCCTGCCCGGGGCTTGCACGCCCAAGCCACCCTTCTCGGCAAAGCGCCCATCCGCCCTTTGGCGGCATACTCGCAACCCGCGTCTTCTCGAGCATCCGCTCGCGCAGCATAGGCGCTTGCGCAGCGGCACCAGCAGCCTTGTCCAGTCACGGTCATCCGCTGGAGTCCACGACGAAAATGTTTGACAACCGTTTTTTCGGGGCGTAATAGTTGGTCGTATAATTAAATATATGCACGGCTGACACCGACCAAATCATGTCGCTCGATGTGGAAGTTTACCGGCGGCAGGGTTTCGGAGCCCGCCTCGGCGTGTCCGGCGCCCTGGGGCTGTTGATTGTCGACTTCGTGAATGGGTTCGCGGATCCTGCTCGCTTCGGCGGTGGCAACATTGTGGCCGCCATCGAGAGGTCTGCTGCCGCACTGAGCGAAGCGCGACGGCGGCACTGGCCAATCGTTCACACGCGCATCGTGTTTGCAGACGATGGATGCGACGCGAATGTGTTTTGCGCAAAGGCTCCGACCCTGTTGGGGTTGACGGAAAGTATCCCCGCCAGCGCGATCGTGCCTGAGCTCAGCCCACTGCCAGGCGAACTGGTAGTGCGCAAGACGGCGCCGTCCGCCTTCTTTGAGACTGGATTGCGCTCCTGGCTCACTCAGAGAAAAGTGCAGACTCTGCTGGTTGCGGGCGCGACGACCAGCGGCTGCGTCCGTGCAAGTGTCGTGGATGCTATGTCATGTGGCTTCCGTCCCGTCGTTCTGCGGGACTGCGTGGGTGACCGGTTGCTCGCGCCGCATGAGGCGAGTCTGTTCGACATGGATCAGAAATACGCCGACGTGCGCCCATTGGATGAGGTTCTGAAAGATTTGCCCGGCTAGTGCGGTACCGCTGCCGCCATAAAGATTTGACAGGCGCTAAATAGTTGGGCGTATAATTAAATACACGATATGAGCTGACGGCGTACGCAATGGTTTATGCCGTCGGCGCTTCAGCCGCAGGTGCCACGCCATGAACAAAGCCACGAACAAGCCGCAGTCGACGCAGCGCTGGACACTGGAATACCCCGAGCTGGGTACTGCCCCGTTGCCACTGGATCCGTACCTCTCGCCGAGCTATTTCGAAGCGATGCGCGACAAGGTGTTCAAGAAGGTGTGGCTGTGCACGGGCAAGCGGGTGGAGGAGATTCCATCCCCCGGGGATTACGTCGTCTTCGACCTCGAGCTGACGGGCGCCTCCCTCATCATCGTGCACGGACTCGATGGCATCATCCGTACCCACTACAACATGTGCATGCATCGCGCCAACAGGCTGGTGCACAACGAGCGTGGCTCGTGCAAAGGCAGGATCACCTGCGCCTTTCACGGCTGGTCTTACGGCCTCGACGGCAAACTGGCCGTCGCGACCGAGGAGAAGATGTTCTTTGACCTGGACAAGAAATCGGTCAGCCTTATTTCCGTGGCCACCGACGTCTGGAACGGCTTCATCTTCGTCAATCTGGACCCGCAGCCGAAGGAAACGCTGCGTGAGTACCTGGGTGAGCTGTGGGACATGTTTGCAGGTTACGACTTCAGTGCGCTGCCGGCGAGCTTCTCCTATTCCACTGAACTGAACAGCTGCTGGGGAGTCGCGCGTGATTCGCAGCTGGAGGCATATCACGTCAAGTACTTGCATCAGCGGACCGCCCCCGGGTTGATGTCCTATGCGGAGGATCCCGATCGGCACGCCCTGTACTTCAAGCTGTTTCGCCGCCACGCGGTCGGAAGTTGGTATGGGCTGCGATCCGAGACCGGCTTGCCGCCGGTCGCGAAGCTGGCCGCCAAATTCGGCCAGACCATAGGATCCGAGGCGACCAGTCTGTCCGACGTCAACCAGTGGCCCAAGGCACTCAATCCCACCCGCGACAAGAATTGGTTTTTCGACGAAGCCTACATTTTTCCGAACTTCCACATCGTGTTTCTGGGGCTGCACGCCTATATCGCCCATACATTCCTGCCCAAAATGGTGAACAAGAGCAGTTGGAACGCGCGCGCATATATGCCCGCCCCGAAGACATTGGTGGAGCAGTTCAGCCGCGAAAGCGCGAAGTGCGGCATTCGGGATCTTTGGCTCGAAGATGGCAGCACCATCGAGGTAACGCAGAAGAACCTCGATTCCGGGCGCTTTCCGCATTTTCATTGCCAGGATCAGGAAATCATGATCAGGCATGCAGTGAAAGTCATGGACGAGCTGATCGGAGCCGCGCCGTGAGGGGGAAACTGCTGCCCCAGGAGTTTGCCGACCTGCAGGACCTCGCTGCTGATTGGTCGTTGTCGACTGAGCGCGAGCGCCAGGGCAAGCGCCTGGCGAGCTCCATGCAGGAGCTGCGCAGCGTCTACGACAGATT
Organism: Gammaproteobacteria bacterium; assembly: GCA_028293805.1. Classification (GTDB taxonomy): domain Bacteria; phylum Pseudomonadota; class Gammaproteobacteria; order Steroidobacterales; family Steroidobacteraceae; genus 13-2-20CM-66-19. Next base: position 15,841 of record JAQGOC010000029.1, on the reverse strand, counting down.
GGTGCCGCGTGCGGAGGCGATTCTCGAGCACATGCGCTTGCTGGAGGCGGGTGGCAAGCCCAAGACGATTCCGGAAGAAAGCCACAATTTGATCTACCTCCTGTATTCCTTGGCCGAAATAGGCCAGGCAATCGAAGTTCACGGACAGCCGGAGGTCGTCAACGGATTCGAGGCGAAGCGCTGGGTCGCTGAGCACGAAAGTCCGGCGTGGAAAGCCTTCGAGCAGCGCGTTCGGCCGACGTTGGTATAGCGCTTCTCATCTGCCGCAGTGTGGCATCCAGCTCGGGATCGCCTGAGAACAGCTCGTTTTAACTGAAAACGTTTGGGGGAGGGGGGTACTTTGAAAGACGCAAAGCAGGTCCTTGCGGCAATGATCGAAGCCCATAACCGGCACGATCTGGAGCAGATGCTCAGCTACATCGCGGAAGACGTCGTCGTGATCGACCCGGTGGCGCCGATACCGTTGAACAACAAGAACGACGTACGCACGTTGTACGCGATGATCTTCAAGTCGCTCCCGAACATCCATTTCGAGACGCTTTTCCTGGTCGGGGAGGAGGCGCAAGCGTTCGCTGCAGTGCGCACGACCGGCACGGGATCCGGCCTTTGGGGCGACAAAGATGTTTCCGGCAAGCGCTTCGATGTCTACGAGGGACTGTTCGTGCGTGTCGCGAACCACAAGGTGAACTACTTCATGGGCTTCAGCGATTCGGCCATGCTCACCAAGCAACTGGGCGGATATGAACCCGCGCTGGGCCGCGGCGGGTAGCCAGCGACTCAGCAACACTTGTGCGACGGGGGCCGCTTATCGCGGCGTGACAAAAACCATACGCTTCAGCGAAAAAAGGTCTGACGACATGAAGACGCGGCAGGGTGACATCTGTGGACAATCGAACAAGCTGAACACGGTACTGCTACTTGGTCTGGCCGGCAGTGGTCTGGGAATCTCACCGTCCTATTCCCAATCGCAGGCCCCGGGAGCGGACCAGCCCCTGCAGGAAATCGTGATCACTGCCGAAAAGCGCGAGTCGACCGTACAGAAGACACCGTTCAGCATCACGGCGATCAGCAGTCAGCAGATGGAGTCGCAAGGTCTGTCAACCGTGGAGGATGTGGCAGCCGGCACGGCCGGTTTGTCGATGCGTAGTTCGGGCCCGGGTCAGACCGAATACGATATGCGCGGTCTGACCTCCAGCGGCGGCTCCTCAGCCACGACCGGCTTGTATCTGAATGAGGTCCCGCTTGCCGCCCCTGCGGCGTCCTTCACCGGACACGTCTCCATCGACCCTGACCTGTTCGACCTGAATCGCGTAGAGGTGCTCCGGGGACCGCAGGGTACGCTCTACGGTGCTGGTTCCATGGGCGGCACGATCCGACTGGTGCTGAACCAGCCGAAGATGAACAAATTCGAAGGAGCCGCGCAGGGCATAGTTGGCGGGATGACCGGCGGCGGACCCAGTTACGGCGGAAGTGTGATGCTCAACCTGCCGCTGGTGGACGATCGCCTCGCGTTGCGCATCGTCGGTACTGACAAATACACGGACGGCTGGATAGACCGGGTCGTCGTGCAACCATTCCCCATCGGCCCAAGCGGGGAGTGCGGGTGGGCGAGCTGTACGCGCGGCGACGTGACCGCGGCCCCGGTGGTGAAAAGCTATCAGCGCAGTAACTGGGAACGCCTCACGGGCGCTCGCGGCTCATTACTTTTCAAGCCAATCGACGGTCTGAGCGTAGATCTGCTGGCAATGTACCAGAAGATTGCGATGGGCGGTTTCAGCGAAGTGGATGACCCGCCAGGACCCGAACGACGGCTCAGCCACTACCAGCCGTTCGACATCGCGGAGCCGTTCAAGGACATTTTCAAGATCTATGCCGCGACGATCAATTACGACCTGGGCTTTGCGACGCTCACCTCGTCGACGTCGCATTGGCGCCGCGACACCCATTGGACCGGAGACATATCGGAGAACTTCCAGAATTACATAGCGACCGCGTACGGATTTACGGCGCTAGTCTCGGATCCCTATTACAACGACAATCCCTCGCAACAGACGAGCGAAGAGCTGCGCCTGACCTCCGCCAGTGACGGAAAATTCCAATGGGTCGTGGGAGGCTTCTACAATCGCTTCAGATCTGCTTTCACTCAATACGTTGGGAACGAGGCTTATACGGCGATATCGACTGGCGGCGCTGAGGCGAATCCTCAGGGCATCGTCTACAAGCCGTTCCAGCCTTACTACATCAAGCAGTCAGCCGCGTTTGCAGAAGGGTCCTATCAGATTTCGGACACCTTCAAGGCAACGGTAGGGATTCGCTGGTACCAGTACTCGTCGAAACAGAATTCCGAACAACTGGGCGTATTCACGGTGACCGGAAATGCGACGCCGTCCTTCGCAAGCGTGGCAAGCAGCCAGTCTGGAACCAACCCGAAGGTAAATCTGTCCTATACGCCCAACCGTGATCTCACGTTCTACGTGCAGGCCGCCAAAGGCTTTCGTCCCGGTGGCGTGAACATTCCAGCGCCACCCGCCTGCACGTTTCAACCATCTCCGGCTTATCAGCCCGACTCGCTCTGGGACTACGAAGCGGGTGAGAAGGCGCGTTTCCTGGACGGCCGGTTGACCATCAACGCTGATTTCTTCTACATCGTTTGGAAGGACATTCAGGAGCAGCTGAACCAAACCTGTGGCTTCCCCTACACGGCGAATGCGGGTACGGCTGTATCGTACGGGCCGGAACTCGAGATGCATGCTGATGTGACACGTCATTTGGCGGTGAGCTTGAGCGGCACATACACCCAGGCGTACCTGAAAGAGGTTGCAGCGGGCGGGCTGGGCACAATTGGGGCGACCACCGCTGTGTCGGCGGGATTGCGGCTCGATAACGTGCCCCACTACACGGTCAATGCAACCGTGAGCTACGGGATCCCGGTATCGAACGAGTATGAGGTGCGTACAAACGTCACCGCGTCGGTCATCGGGCCACAGTACGACATCAGCTATTACACACAGGAGCTCGCCGGATATACGTTGGTGAACGCTCGGGTCGGCTTGACTGGAGGAGCACTGGTGCCGTATCTCTATGTCAACAATCTGGCGAACAGGCATGCGGTGACCGGAATCAACACGCAGGCATGGTCGTTGGCGACTCCGGCGTACAACCGGGACATGATTACCACTCCTCGAACGTTCGGGCTCGAGCTGCGTTACAAATTCTGAATACTCGCGCGGCGCGCGAATCAATCATTATAAGGGTGCCTCATGGTGCAGATAGCCAAGACCTTCACAGAGCAGGTCTCAACGTCGGCATACCTGATCGATCTATTCTATATCGTTCCGACCATGGGGACGTTTCTGGCCGTCTTCGCGCTGGCGCTCATCGACTGCGGCCTGGTCAGCTCGAAGCATGTCATCGATACCCTGGCGCAAAAGCTCGTCAGCGCCTTCATTGCCGGCGCGAGCTTCCTGGTCGGGGGATACGCCATCTGGATGTGGCAGTTCAATCAGGCGTTCAGCGTACCGGACGGGCTGCAGAGGTCGTTCGCGGATTGGTGGCTCTTCGGCCGGTACTTGAAAGTGTATGCGCAGAACGTCGATCCGGCTGTCGTGCCTGGATTGGAAACACAACAGATATTCGTGGCTTTCTTTTTCGCCTACGCAGCGCTTCTGGGCGCCTTTGTTCACAGCATGGGCATCGGGCGCATGAAGCCGAGTGCAACGTACATCCTGTCGGCTGCAACCGGTGGCGTCATCATGCCCGTATTGGCCTATCTTACGTGGGGGCCGGCCGGTCCTTTGACGAACAATGGCCTGCATGACTTTGTCGGCGCCTTTTCCGTCTACATGTTTGTCGGAACATGGGCGTTTATCCTCGCCTGGCGGCTCGGGCCGCGTATTGCCTCGACGAATTCGTTCAATCCCCAGATGTTCGCCCTGGGCGCGATGTTGCTGATGTGGGCTATACCGATGTATTGCCTCGGCTGCGGATTCCTCGAGCCCGGGGTGGGTTATTTCGGAATCAACTATACGACGACCGGAATAGGCATCGTTCTGTGCAATATTTTCGCCTCCTATGCCGGGGGCGCGATCTCCGGGGCCATCATCGCCTATCGCAAGCACAAGCCGGTATTTGCATTTTTTGGCCCGATCGCAGGCTATATAGCCTGTACTGCTTCTTTCGACATTGCCCTGCCCTGGGAGTGCCTCATCCTTGCGGCGATGGGGCCGTGGGTGTTGCTGGGTACGAAGGCGTTGATGACCAGACTCAACGTGGATGACCAAAAGCTCGTCCCGCTCGCATTAGGGCCTTCCATTCTGAGCGTGCTCGCGGCAGGCGTTCTGGGAGCGGGTATCCACTCGGGTGGGGTGCCGGGAGCAACCGGCGCCTATGCGTTTCAGCATGCCCACATAAGCTTCGGGATGCAGTGCCTCGGTGTCGTGGTCACCGTGGGCTTCAGCGCGGTCACGGGCTTGATCCTGGTGTTCGGGATAGAAAAGACGATCGGCTTGCGGGTGCCCCGGCTGATCGAACAGGACGGGCTGGACACGTGGTACTGGAACGAGTGGCGCAAGTCGCGAAAGATGCGCGTGTCTGCGAGGGCGCGGGCAGATTATGAGATGCCGGAGTCAACCGACGCCGGTTTCCGTTGAAACGAATGAGCGGGATCGGTCCGCTGCGACCGCAAGGCCGTATCCGAAGAACTGCCGGAACTCCTCCACAAAAGAATAGGTGAAGTCGTGGCCTCCAAAGTCGGTATTCGTGTCAATGTCAATGGCACGTCGTATGAGAGGGAGGTCGAACCGAGACTTCTCTTGTCGGACTTTATTCGCAATGAGCTTCGCCTGACCGGCACCCACGTGGGGTGCGAACATGGCGTCTGCGGCGCATGCACGATCTTGTTGAACGGGCACCCGGTCAGATCATGCCTGACATTTGCTGTTCAGGTGGATGGCCAGGACCTTCGTACGGTCGAGTCTTTGGCCGCAACTGATCACATCGACAGACGCAAGGATGCAATGGGCAACGTCGAGGAGCGAAGGCCCAGTACGGACGCGCTCAGCCCGCTACAGGCCGCGTTCTGGGAGCAGCAGGGATTGCAATGCGGCTTTTGTACCCCCGGCATTCTCATGAGCATGGAAGCTTTTCTGAACGAAAACCCGGACCCGACGCGTGAGCAGGTTCGCGACGTCCTCTCGGGCCACATCTGCCGCTGCACGGGTTATCACGACATTGTCGATTCAGTCATGGCGGCGGCCAAAGTCAAGCGTGCACTGGCGGAAGAGGGAATCTCGGGTCGGGACCTGTTGCGGCGCTCGTACCTGGCTGAATAACCGGACTACGGACAACTGCCCATGGTATTTGCAGGCGAAGAAACTTTTGCGCATGAAATTGCTGACGTCTGGAACGCGCTGCATGACCTGAATGTGCTCAAACGAGCGCTGCCCGGCTGCAGGTCGATCTCAGCCATAGGCGACAGCGTGTATGCCGTCGCGCTTTCGCTCGGTGTGGCTGCTGTCAGAGGTGAATACGAGGGAAGGGTGAGGCTGACGGACATCAGACCGTTCGCGCATTACAACATCGAGGGCGAGGGGAAGGGCGCGCCGGGCTTCGTCCGGTTGCGCATGGATTGCTGGTTCGAATCGCAAGGGCTCGGCACGTTGTTGAAGTGGAAATGCGACGCGACCGTCGGCGGATTGATCGCGAGCATCGGCGGCAAGGTTCTTTCCGGCATCTCGAAGTTCATGGCCCAGCAGTTCTTCAAGGCCCTCAGGGATGAGCTGAGCAAAGGAGCCGCCGGCGGCGCGCAGCACGCGACGGCCACTGCGGCAACCCCCTCCAGGCGCGAGTCGAACATCATCAGTCCCGCACGGAACAGCTGGTTCGCTCGGTTTTGGCGCCGGGTCGTGCGGCGGTTTTCACGAAACTCATCCAATTGACCGCGAGCAGAGGTTTATGAAACCACCTGGGTTTGACTATCACCGAGCGGCCAGTCTGGACGAGGCCTGCGAGCTGCTGTCGGCTTGCGGAGAAGGCGCCAAAATCCTTGCGGGGGGGCAATCGCTGATTCCGATGATGAACTTCAGATTGGCGCGGCCGAGGGTCCTCATCGATATCAGCAACATTGCCGAGCCAAACCCGGTTTCCGAGGAGCCTGGCGGAATCCGGACACGTGCGACGACGGTGCAGCGAGTTGTCGAAAATTCCTCCTTGGTGCAGGAGAAGTTGCCCCTTCTTAGCTACGCCATCAGGCATGTCGCTCATACGCAGATTCGCAATAAGGGGACCATCGGCGGCAGCATTGCCAATGCAGATCCTGCATCCGAACTGCCCGCCATGTGCCTTGCGTTGGATGCGCAGTTTGAACTGCGGAGGCACGGAGCGCGACGCACGGTTCCTGCCGCAGAGCTGTTCGTCACCTATATGACGACTTCGCTGGAGGCGGACGAGATCATCTCATCCATCCTGTTTGCCGAGCCTCCAAAGAGAAGCGGCTGGGGGTTTCACGAGCTCGCGAGACGATCTGGTGATTATGCGCTTGCGGGAAGCTCGGCTGTCATCACCTTGGATGGCGCCAACAGGTGCACTCGCGCGCGGATTGCACTGTTTGGCGTGGCAGCCACTCCCGTGCGAGCCATAACGGCTGAGGAATCGTTGCTTGGACAGGTTCATTCAGCATCGCTCGTGAAAGACGCTGCGCATCTGGTGCAAGGCGTGCTCGAGCCAGAGAGCGATATGCACGTCACGGCGGCCTATCGGCGCTCCGTTGCGGAAGTCTTGACGGTTCGAGCACTTGACGATGCGTTCCGACGGGCGCTTGCGGCGCGCTAATCGAACCCAAGATTCGATCCAGGAGACATTTCCAATATGCGTACGACGTCCAGAGTCATCGGTGCGACGAAACACATAGGGGTATCCCGGAAGCGGGTCGAAGACCCTTTGATGTTGATGGGCAAAGCGAAATTCGTCGCCGACATTCAGCTCGATGGGATGCTGGAGATCGCGTTTCTGAGAAGCTCGCACGCTCACGCACAGATCTCTCGCATCGATCTCGAGAAGGCGAGCAAGCATCCGGGCTGCATCAAGATCTACACGAGCGCCGACTGGGACACTGGCGTGACGACGTTCCAGCAGCACCAGGGAAATCTGCAGCCGGTCTATATGCCGTTCTTTGCGGGCGAAAAGGTTCGATTCGTAGGCGAGATCATCGCGGCAGTGGTCGCACCCAGCCGCTACCTTGCCGAGGACATCGTCGATCTCATCGAGGTCGACTATGAACCCAGCCCGGTCAATTTTGACGCCGAGGAGGCAATGAAGCCGAAGCGCCGCGAAGAGGAGCTCGTGCACGCGGAAATCCCGGGAAACGTCTACTTCACGGACAGATTCGAGAAGGGGGATGTGGCAAAGGCGTTTCGTGAAGCCGACGTGGTCGTCAAGGAAAAGGTTGAAGCCGCACGAGTCTCGGCGGCATCCATGGAAACACGCGGTGTGATCGCCGACTGGGCGTGGGACGACACCTTGACAGTGTGGTCCTCGACTCAAATGCCGTATCCGCTGCGGACGCACATTGCCCACGCGCTCCAGTTTCCTGAACAGAATATACGAGTCATTGCGTTGCACGTCGGAGGCGGCTTCGGTCAGAAGTGCGTGTTTTACCCGGAAGAGTTCATCCTGCCTTGGATCGCGAACGATCTGAGGAAGCCCGTCAAGTGGATCGAGGATCGCCGTGAGCACTTTCTGTCCGCCGCTCATGCCAAGCAAATGACGATGCACATGGAAGTGGCCATGAAGAAGGACGGAACCATTCTTGCGATGAAATGCAAGACCATCGCCGATACGGGGGCCTACTCCGAGCACCCCTTTGGTGGACTGATCGATCCCTGTCCCGGCAATGCCGTCCTGCCCGGCGCATTTACCGTCCAAAACCTTCAACATGAAACCATTGCCGTTCTCACGAACAAGATGGGAATCGGTCCGTATCGCGGTACGGGAATGTCAGGCACCACATTCGCGCGCGAGATGCTGCTGACGAAAGCAGCCAGGCTCCTCAATATCGATATTGCAGACATTTATTACCGCAATTTCATCAAGAAGGACGAGTTTCCGTTCTTAACGGCAACGAACCAGACCTACGACAGCGGCGACTATCACCAGGTGTTGGACAAGCTTCTCAAGCTCTCCGAATATCGAAAACTCAAGCAGCAGCCGCGCAGTTTGAGCAGTGGCAGGTTGCGCGGTGTCGGAATCTCCTTTTTTGTCGAGCCGACCGCCTGGGGAAGTCTGGCGGCGGAGGAATGCGGTGTTCGCGGAATCACTGCGCATGATACGGCCACAGTGGAGATGGATCCGAGCGGCAAAGTCACGGTGCGAAGCGGGCAGTTCGGGCACGGACAGGCGACCCGGACCACGCTCGCTCAAGTTGCGGCAGAGACGCTGGGCGTGCGTTTCGAGGATGTGAGGGTCCACGAAGGTGACACGGATCGGGCCGCCTACGGGATGGGGACATTCGCCAGCCGCAGTGCGGTCATCGGCGGCGGTAGCGTCATGCGCGCGGCCTCGGATGTCCGCAAGAAACTGCTGAAGATTGCCGCTCATGTCATGGAGGCTAATGAAGCCGATCTGAACATCGACGAGGGCGTCGTCTTCGTGAGGGGATCGCCGGATCGTTGCATGACCGTTGCCGAATTGGCGCACATCACGTTCTTCGATCGATTCCGCCGACCTTCCACGGACGACGTCGAGCCCGTTTTGAGCTCAACCAGGCATTACGATCCCCCGTTGACTTACTCGAACGGCTCGCACTTCGTGATGATCGAACTGGACCCTCAGACCGGGGAAATTCAGATCAAGCGCATCATAGCTGTCGAGGATTGCGGCACCGTCATCAATCCGCAAGTCGTCGAGGGACAGATGCGCGGCGGAATATCCCAGGGGATTGGCATGGCGATGCTGGAATCGCTCGAGTACGACAAAAATGGCCAGCTCAGCAACGCGTCCTTCATGGACTACCTGGTGCCTAATGCGCTGACTTTGCCAGACATCGAGTGCGCACACGTCAGCACACCATCTCCGGTCACCGAGGGCGGTATCAAGGGCTGCGGTGAGGCGGCCATGTTGTCGATTCACTGCGCGTTTGGCAACGCAGTTGCGGATGCTCTGTCCGACTTCGGGATTCTCGTGCCCATGTCAATGCCTATCGGCCCTCAGCAGGTGTTAGATCTCATACGGGAAGCCGGCACTGCGAAGCAGTGACCCTCAGGTGAACTTGCTCTGCAGCGTTCGCAATGAACCAACCCTATAACGACATCATCGCCGGGTTGCGCCGTTACGATTACGTCGCGGATGCCGACATTGCCGGCGCACTGTTTCTCGCAGAGCAACTGAACAAGCCGATCCTGATAGAAGGGGAGGCGGGCGTCGGGAAAACCGAAATTGCGCGGGTTCTCGCCAAGCTGAAGGACACGGAGCTGATCCGTTTGCAGTGCTATGAGGGCCTCGACTGCAACGCTGCATTGTACGAATGGAACTATCAGAAGCAGATCGTGAGCATCCGGCTCAACGAACTGCGGAACAACCGTGAGTTGTCGATCGGCGATCTTTACAGCCGGGACTATCTGCTGGAGAGACCGATTCTAAAGGCGCTCACGGCAGCCAAGCGGGCCGTGCTTCTGCTGGATGAGATCGACAGATCCGACGAAGAGTTTGAAGCTCTGCTCCTCGAGACATTGGCCGAATACCAGCTCACGATCCCGGAATTTGGCACTATCAAGGCGCAACATCCACCGTACATCGTTCTGACTTCAAATCGGACGCGGGAGCTGACGGATGCGCTGCGGCGACGCTGCCTGTACCTGTGGATCAACTATCCCAGCTTCCAGAAGGAGCTGGAAGTCATTCAGATCAAAGTCCCGGGGCTCGGCGCTGCGCTGGCATCGCAGGCAACCTCGTTCGTCCAGGCGTTGCGTCGTGAGAGGCTCAATAAGGTTCCAGGCCTGTCCGAAGCAATCGATTGGGCCAAGGCGCTGCAGAGCACGGGGGTTCGCGTGCTGGAGCGGGCCGATGTCGAAGCAACGATCGGCTGTCTGCTGAAGGATCAACACGACATCAGAAATCTCAAGGAGACGATGGTGGGGCCGTTGTTGCAGAAGGGCGGGCATGGGCTCGATCCTTGAGAATGTGTGGATTACCACCGATTTTTCCCTGCGACTGTGCGCACTCTTGCGCCGCAGGGGAGTCGAGGTCGGTACACGGCAGGTCATTGCCTGCATGGAGGCGATACGTCTACTCGAGATCGTCAATGAGGATGAGCTCAAACGCGTGTACCGTATCACCCTCATCAATCGCAAGCAGGATCTCTGGCATCTGTACAGGGCATATGAGTTGCTGCTGAAGGACTATCTGTCGCCGAGGGCTTCTGCAGAAGAAGAGGCGAAGCAAGAGGCCCGCAACTCGGGCGCCGTGAGAAAGCAGTACCGGTCCGAGGAAAGCTCATCCAATGATCCTGGAGAAGAATCCGTCATATCCCCGGGGTATTCGACTCGAGAGGTCGATCATTGTAGGGATTTTCGCCTCATACCGCAGGAGGACGTTCCCGCCGCCATGGCGGCCTTGAAGAGGCTTGCCAGGAAGCACGCATCGCTTGCTCGGCGAAAGTCCAAGCGCGCCAAGCGTCATGGACACATTGATCTGCGCGGCAGTTGTCGAGACAGCGTCAAATTCGACGGCGAAATAATCAGGTGGCGCTACAAGCGCAAGATGGCTACGCGGTCGCGCCTGGTGATCGTTTCGGATGTGAGTGGGTCGATGGAGGTTTACAGCAGTTTTCTCCTGAATTTCCTTTATCTGCTCAACTCGGCGCGCTTTTTCAGGATGGCGACCTTCGTATTCAGTACGCGGCTGGAAAATCTGAGCAGGCAGTTCCGCTCCAGGAGCTTTCCGGAAATGCTCAAAAACGTGGCGCTGCACTTTTCCGGGTGGTCCGGGGGTACCAAGATCGGTAGGGCGATCCAGACGCTGAATGAAACGTATGGGCCGGTGGTTACGCCAAAAACGACCGTCGTGATCATGAGTGACGGGTGGGACACCGGGGATCTGGAGTTGCTGGATCGCGAGATGTCGAAGCTGCGCAGCCGCGCCCGCTCGATCGTTTGGATAAACCCCCTGAAAGGGGCGCCGGCCTACGAGCCTTTGGCGGCGGGGATGGCCACAACGCTACCCTATTGCGATGAGTTTATCGCCGGGCATTCAATCAACAGCCTGGCAGAACTCGCCAAGATGCTTGGCGGGTGAGCGTGTGCTTTGGCGTGCCATCTGCGCAATCATTGCGCTCATCGTGGGGAGACGTGCGAAATGAGTGCAATCGTCCCGACACCAAGTTATGTCAGCGGGATCGGGCCGCAGCCGCTGCTGTACCGGACAGTCGGCGAGGTGCTGGCATTTGCCGCACAGCACTGGCCAGAACGCGATGCGCTTGTCGTATGCCACCAGGGCCTACGGCTGACGTACCGTGAATTGGACGAGCGCGTCACGGCACTGGCACGGAGTCTGCTCGCCTGGGGACTCAATCCCGGCGACCGGGTCGCGATCTGGTCTCCGAACAATTCTCAGTGGATTCTGACCCTGTTCGCCGCCGCGCGCGCCGGACTCATTCTGGTCAATATCAATCCCGCATATCGCACCTCTGAGCTGCAGCACACGCTGCGCAACGTGGGATGCCGTGCGTTGATCCTTGCGCCGTCATATAAAGCGAGCGACTTCGTGAGCATCGTTCGATCACTTCTGCCTGACGGCTCAATGCTCGGCGCCGGGCGGATCAACTGTCCCGCGTTCCCCAAACTCGAGCTCCTCGTGCAACTTGGGGACGAGCCGATCGAGAGGTTCTTATCGTTCGAGGAGCTGCAGGACTGTGGCGCGGGCGTAGCCAATGACCGACTGGACGCGCTCGGGCGCGAGCTCGATCCGGACCAGCCGATCAATGTTCAATTCACGAGCGGCACCACCGGCCTACCCAAGGGTGCGACCCTGACGCACTTCAACATAGTCAACAACGGCTACTTCGTGGGCGAGGGAATGCGGTTCGGGCCCGAGGACCGGGTTTGCATTCCAGTCCCCCTGTATCACTGTTTCGGTATGGTGCTGGGAGTCCTTGCTGTGGTCACGCACGGGTCGACCATGGTGTTCCCGTCCGAGTCGTTCGAGCCCGAAGCAGTGCTCCGTGCGGTGGCAGCGGAACGTTGCACAGCTCTGTACGGTGTACCGACAATGTTCATTGCCGAGCTCGAACACCCAAATTTCCGCGAATTCGACCTGTCATCCCTCAGAACCGGCGTCATGGCGGGAGCGCCGTGTCCCATTGCGGTCATGCGCAGGGTCGTGAATGAGATGCACATGCGTGAAGTCACGATCTGCTACGGAATGACCGAAACCGGCCCTGTCAGCTTTCAGTCGCACGTCAATGATCCGCTCGAGAAGCGTGTGTCTACGGTCGGACGAATACATCCCCACCTGCAGGTCAAAATCGTAGACGCGCAGGGCAGGGTAGTCCCGCGGGGCTCTCCGGGAGAGCTGCTGACACGCGGCTACAGTGTGATGCGAGGTTACTGGGGTGATCCCGATCGAACCGCGGAAGTCATCGATCCCGCCTGCTGGATGCATACCGGGGACCTTGCCGTCTTGGACGATGAAGGCTACTGTAACATTGTCGGCCGCGTGAAAGACATGATCATACGCGGTGGAGAGAACATCTATCCGCGCGAGATAGAGGAGTTTCTGTACAGACATCCAAAAGTTCTGGACGTCGCTGTGGTGGGTATATTCGACCGCCGGTATGGCGAAGAGGTTTGTGCGGTCATTCGCTTGCGCGAGGGCGTCACAGCCGATCCAGACGAGGTTCGGGCATTCTGCCGGGGCCAGATCGCGCACTACAAGGTTCCCAAATACGTGCGATTCGTGAGTGAGTTTCCGCTTACCGTTTCCGGCAAAGTGCAGAAGTACCTGCTGCGCGAACAGATCGAGCGGGAGATGGGAATACGGCGCGAGGGCACGGCGTGATGCCTGGTTGTGGTTTCTGCGACGTCTCGAGGCCCGTATGAAGGCTCGACCCACGGGCCCGCTGGTCGGCCTCAGAGTGCTCGAATTCGCCGGCGTCGGGCCGGTGCAGTTCACGGGGATGATGCTCGCGGACATGGGTGCGGAGATAACCCGGATCGATCGCCTCGAGGGCGGCGATACCCTTGGTTTGCCGTACGACATTCTGGATCGGGGCCGGCGCTCCGTCGCCCTCGATTTGCGGCGCCCGGGGTGTGTGGATGCCGTTTTGCGCCTGGTAGAGCGCAGCGATGCACTCATCGAGGGCTATCGACCGGGCGTGATGGAGCGGCTCGGCCTGGGACCCGACCTCGCCCTGGCGCGCAACCCGAAGCTTGTGTACGGCCGAGTGACTGGATGGGGGCAGTCAGGTCCCCTGGCACGCACTGCGGGGCACGATATCAATTACATCGCGGTGAGCGGCGCGTTACATGCCATCGGTACCGATAAGAGCGGCCCGATCATCCCTTTGAATCTCGTTGGTGATTTCGGCGGCGGCGGGATGCTTCTCACGGTCGGTCTGCTGGCCGCCCTGCATGAGAGCCAGCGCTCGGGTCGAGGCCAGGTCGTGGATGCCGCCATGACGGACGGGACTGCCCTGCTACTCGGCATGATCCATAGCCTGCGAGCGGCGGGACAGTGGAGCGCTGCGCGACAGGCCAACTTGCTCGACGGCGGCGCTCCATTCTATGGGACCTACTGCTGCGCGGATGATCGTTGGATCGCTGTCGGACCGCTCGAACCCAAATTTTACGCCGCATTTCTGCGCGCCCTCGGGTTGGACGAGCCGGTCTTTCGCGAGCAGCACAATCGCGCCATGTGGCCGCGTCTGAAAGAGGCCCTGACCGTCACATTTCGCGGGCGAACACGGCAGCAATGGTGCGAATTGCTGACACCGGCCGATGCTTGCGTCGCCCCGGTGCTCGACCTTGACGAGGCGCCCGGTCATGCACACAACGCCGAGCGTGGCACTTACTCGAGGGTAGACGGAGTCACTCAGCCTGCCCCCGCGCCGCGCTTCAGCCGCACACCGGGAAACATTCAGGGATCGCCGCCTGTTCGAGGTGCGGATACCCGGAAAGTTCTCGGCGAGCTTGGCCTGACGGAAAGCGCGCTCGCCCTGCTTCTCGGCAGCGACTCCAGCAGTACGACATGACCGGCACCGCCAGCGCGCGCCCGGGCGAAAATATGCTTGTCCGAATATTAGCTGGGCGTATAATTAATTAGGGGCGAGGCGCGCGCCGCCGCGCATGGGGCCGCTCGAGCCTGTCGGGGCGAATGGCCGCGAGCTGCCCGGCGCAGTTTATCTGACGGTTCCCTTGAGTGGTGCTGCAAATGACACGTCCACAGATCGAAGTATTCGTTTGCATGAATGTCAACTGCAGGAGCCGCGGCGCGCAAGCTACCCTGGAGCGCCTCAAGCGGCAGCTGAAGGATCGGGGGATGGAGCATGTCAAGCCTGCGTCCATCATTTGCTTCGCGGCCTGCAACGTGGGACCTAACATCGTGATACCGTCCAGGCGCTGCTGGCTGAGCGGCGTGCTGCCCGAAGACGTGCCCGACGTTGTAGCCTATCTCGAGGGGCAAGCAGACGTCGCACATCTGCAACAACACAACGACCCTGCCTTGGAGGAGATGATATTCGACACAATCGATGCCGGTCTTCTCGATAAGGGTGAGTCCGAATAGGCATGTCGACCATGCGGAACGGGCTGATCCCTGGCAAGAACATGAGCCCACAGGCGTCGTTACGCACTTACCTGCGCAGTGGTGGCTATCAAGCGTGGGCGCAAGTGCGCAACACGGAGCTTCCGCAGAGATGGCTGGAAGTCATCGAGCACTCCGGGCTGACCGGCAAGGGGGGAGCCGGCTTCTCCTCCTACGAGAAAATGCGCTTGATGCGCGGGCAGCCAGGCGAACGGAAATTCCTGGTCATCAACGGCAGTGAGCACGAGCCGGGTTCCCTGAAGGATCGCTTCCTGCTGGAGAATTATCCGCACAAGGTGCTGGAGGGCGCTCTGATTCTGGCGCTCATCGTTCGGGCAGACAGGATCGTTGTTGCAATCAACGAGACCGCGGCCGCCTCCATCGATGGCTTTCGCAGGGCACTGCAGGAAGCGCAGAGCGATGCGACCGTTGATTTTGCCGGAATCGAGGTGTGCGTCCAGACCGTGCCGGATATCTATATTGTCGGCGAGGAGAGCGCCTTGCTGGAAGTCCTCCAGGGCGGCAAGCCGCTGCCCCGGAAAAAACCGCCATTTCCGATCGAGCAGGGGTTGCACGGCTTTCCCACATTGATTCACAACGTGGAAACCGCTGCACATCTGCCCCTGATCGTAGCAGCCGGCGCGGACGCCTATCGGGCGCTGGGCATCCATGGCAAGGGCGTGACCCTCTGCACGCTCGGAAGTGAGTTCCTGCGTCCCGGAGTCTACGAGATTCCGATTGGCACGCCGATCCGCGAAATCCTGGATATTTGCGGCGGTGGTTTGCGCGACGGCTCGAAGATAAAGGCCGTTCAGCCCGGCGGACCTTCATCCGGTTTGCTCGATTCATCACTATTCGAGCTCGCCCTGGACGCCGGGGTATTGAAAGAGCACGGGTCCGCGCTCGGCTGCGCTGCGATCAGAGCGTACTCGGAGAACGACTGCATGGTTCGCGAGATCGGACAGATCCTGCAGTTTTTTTCACATGGCTGCTGCGGCCAATGTCCCCGCTGTCGTATGGAAACCAACATGCTGGATACGATCGTGAAGCA
>JAQGOC010000379.1 GCA_028293805.1 Gammaproteobacteria bacterium | reverse complement strand
TTTGGCCCCGATGAGACGCTGTCAAATGGATTGGAAGCGGTCTTTGAAGTGACCAACCGGCAATGGAGCGCCGAGACGCTGAAGAATGACGAGTTTCTCGCCCCCAGCGGGCAGGTGCTGGAAATGCTCAGTGAGCATCAATGCGAGGGTTGGCTCGAGGGCTACCTGCTCACCGGGCGACACGGGCTATTCAATTGCTACGAGGCGTTCGTCCATATCGTTGATTCGATGTTCAACCAGCATGCCAAGTGGCTGAAAGTCACAGCCACCCTGCCCTGGCGGCGCAAGATTGCCTCGTTGAACTATCTGCTGGCTTCGCATGTCTGGCGGCAGGATCACAACGGATTCACCCATCAGGATCCCGGATTCATCGATCATGTCGTGAACAAGAAAGCTGAAATCGTCCGCGTCTACCTGCCTCCAGATGCCAACTGCCTGCTGTCCACGATCGATCACTGCCTGCGAAGCCGGCACTACGTCAATGTCGTCATTGCCGGCAAACATCCGGCTCCCCAGTGGCTCGCGATGGACGCCGCCGTGGAACACTGCACGAAGGGCATCGGCGTCTGGCAGTGGGCCAGTAACGAATACGATGTCGAGCCCGACGTGGTCATGGGATGCGCGGGCGACGTGCCCACACTCGAGACGCTCGCCGCCGTTTCCATCCTGAGGCAGCACTTGCCCGACCTCAAGATTCGGGTGGTCAATGTCGTCGACCTCATGAAGCTGCAGCCGAAGTCCGAGCATCCGCACGGATTGAGCGATCCGGAATTCGACGCCCTGTTCACCACGAACAAACCGATCATCTTCGCCTTCCATGCTTATCCGTGGCTGATTCACCGGCTGACCTATCGCCGCACGAATCACGCCAACCTCCACGTCCGGGGCTACAAGGAAGAAGGAACGATCACGACCCCCTTCGACATGACGGTACTCAACGATCTGGATCGCTTCCACCTCGTCATGGACGTCGTCGACCGTCTGCCACAGACTGGCAGCAAAGGCGCTCATCTGAAGCGGCAGCTGCAGGACAAGCTGATCGAGCACAAGCAATATATCGACCGCTACGGCCAAGACATGCCGGAGGTCCGTAATTGGAAATGGGGCAACCCCAATCCCGTCGATTTGTCCCGGCGGAGCTGAAACGGAGGTGGCCGCGTGAAGTCCACCAGGGAGCGACATTCTGCGCGGCCGCGCTCCTAACTTGACTGGAAGGTCGTCATGCGCGAGCCCGCGTTGCCGGCCTCTACGCGGAGAACTCATACGCCAACGAAGCAATGGTCCCACGCCAGTAGGGCCTGGGCCCCTGTGGTCGCAGCCATGACGCCTCGCCGGAGAGTGGCACACGCATGCCGTTGCGTTCCTGGTAGTTCGACAAGCGTGCTTCCCAGGGGATCATGACGATCGTCTTGCCAACGGTGGCAGCCCGCGCCTCGACGTGTACCGATTCGATCAGGCCCGCGTCGTTGAAGCTGAACAGCATCGTCAGGCTGAGCGTGCCGTCCACCACGATCGCTTTCGCAGAATATTCATCCACGGCCTCCCATCGCACCCCCTGGCTTGGCAGCAGCGCAGTCGGGTACCACGCCGCCTCAGCGAAGAACCGCATCAGTTCGCCCTGCGCAATATCGCCGGGTCCGTGCAGATCGGCCATCGCGAAGAGGCCCAGCACAGCCACCCGAAGGATTCCCTCGCCACCGATATACGCGTCGTGCACACGCACCGCGAAGCCTGGCACGATCTCCATGCGGGCGGCCCAGAGGAAGCCCGGCCTTCGGGTCACGACCCATTGCTGTGACTCGAATGGCTTCCACTGCTCACCGGTTTGGCTCACGTTGAAAGTGCCCGTATGTTGCACCGTCGCGGCGGCGATGAGTCGCTGCCCATCCTTCAAGACGGCGCGGAAGTAGCTCTGTACCGGAGCGGGCAAACCTTCGAGTTCACTCGCGTCGTAATGCGATGCGGTCGGAGGTAGACGCGCGGCTTCCAGACGACCCAACAGCACCCGAGTGGCTTCCGCCCAGCGCGCGTTTCCATATGCCGTAAAGCCGAGTGCCGCAACCGCCAACACGCCAATGGCGACGATCAGCCCTATGATCCAAAGCATCGGCGCACCCACTTTCGACACGCGAGATCAAACCAGAACGGCCTGCACTGGCCGTCGCATGGACAGGGGCATCGGCGGCCCGCGGCCGAAGCGCACCACCAGATCGGGCCGCTGGTTCCCGAAGCCGAGCGCTGAGGCGAACCGTGGCCGGATCGGCATGACCTCGACGGGTTGGTTCAGGAAGGCATTGCGGATTCCGAGTGCTGTCGCCTGCAGCGCAAAGCGCTCGTAGCACCGGCCCGCCTCGACCCAGTGCGCCATGTCGCTGGCGCCGGAGATGAACACGGCGATCCCGGCCGAGTTGCGGATTTGCCTCGCTTAACGCTCGTTCTCAGGACTTGGTCGTAAAGAACATTCCCATCATCCTACTGCCGAGCCACCGCGGCATGGCCGGGTTGCCCGACGCTCCACCAACGAAGAGCCCGTCTCCGGTGCGAGCCGCCTCGTCAGCGCTGAAACGGATCCAGGTCTTCAGTTCGTCAACGCACGCCGGGGCGTTCATTTGTGCTGTGTTGGCCGCCACCACGTATTCCAGGACCTTCTCCATGGCGGTGCGCTCTGGCGGAAGGGGCAATGCGTGCGCTCCGGATTGAGACTCAGTTCGCTGCGACAGTAGTCTCTCAGCCCCACTCGAGGCGGTGCGCCACCGCACTTAGCCCCTGCTCGTCGGTTGGAAAGACCTACCTGTACCGGTACGACAATCCACTGCTGAAGCGCCAACGTTGCCGGTACTTTGGGGGTCTTTCCCCTGCGTGCGCTAGCGTACCGACAGTCAGCGCCGGCGCGGCGCTGACTGCTCAGTTGTGATTTTTCGAAGGTTGCGCTCGATCGCGTCGCATGTTGGTGCGCCGGCGCACGAACGGAACACCTCACGTGCCCAAAGTGTGAGCGCGTGGTGCGTCTTGCCCGAGCGCAGAAAGGCACAAGCCTGAAAAGGAGGTAACTTGAGATCTGCGCCCGTAAGGTGGTCCGGGAAACGATGACAACACAGGATGCGAACGGCACAGCAGCGGTTTCGGAAGACGATGCTGGACCTGCGACCGCCAAGCTGACACTGCCGCAGGCTCACCCGCAAGAGCCGCGGATCCCCAACAAGACGAAGAACCAGAACATTCGTGTTTCAGCTGCCGTACTCAACGCCGCACGCCAGGACGCCGAGGCACTGCTCCGGGACCTGGGTACAACGCTCGCTGGCCTGTCGGAGACTGAGGCTGAAGAACGGGCGCGCGCGACCGGCCCGAACGAGATCGCACAAGAGCGCAAGCAAGGCTGGCCAATACGCATTCTGAAAATCATCCGCAACCCGCTGGTGATCCTGCTGACGATTTTGTCCGCCGTGTCATTCCTGACAGGCGACGCGCGCGCCGGTTCGGTGATGGCACTCATGGTGGCGCTGAGCGTGGGATTGCGCTTCTTTCAGGAAGCCCGGGCAGACGCGGCCGCAGAGAAACTCAAGGCCATGATCCATGTCACCGCGACGGTTGTCCGGGACGGCGTGGCGCGGGAGATACCACTCCGGGACCTGGTGCCCGGAGACCTCGTCAAGCTGGCCGCTGGCGACATGATTCCAGGCGACGTGCGGCTGCTGTCTTTGAAAGACCTGTTTGTGAGCCAAGGCAGCCTCACTGGCGAGTCCCTTCCGGTCGAGAAGTTCCACGAACCCCGGACGGAAACCGAAATTTCACCGACTGAACTCAACAACACCTGCTTCATGGGCACGAGTGTGCAGAGCGGCACGGCGACGGCAGTCGTCATCACGACGGGGGTACACACCTATTTGGGCAGTATGGCCCGCTCGATCACCGGGGATCGGACCCAGACGAGCTTCGATCAGGGTCTTAACCGCTTCACCTGGCTGATGATGCGGTTCATGGCCGTGATGGTGCCGCTGGTTTTCCTCATCAACGGTTTCACAAAACACGATTGGAAGGCAGCTTTCTTGTTTGCTCTGGCCGTGGCGGTAGGTCTCACTCCCGAGATGTTGCCTATGATCGTGTCCGTCTGCCTTTCCAAAGGCGCGCTCGCCATGAGTCGCAAGAGAGTGATCGTCAAGCGGCTCAACTCGATTCAGAACTTCGGGGCCATGGATGTGCTGTGCACGGACAAGACGGGTACGCTCACGGAGGACCGCGTCGTGCTGATGCGGCATTGCGACGTCGCCGGGCGCGAATCCGATGCAGTGCTCCTGAACGGCTACCTGATCAGCTACTTTCAGACCGGTCTGAAGAACCTGCTCGACCGGGCGATTCTGGACAGTACCGACTTCCATGCCAAAGCAACTATCGAGAAGTATCAAAAGCTCGACGAGCTGCCGTTCGACTTCACCCGGCGGATGATGTCGGTACTGGTACAGGATCCCGAAGGCCAGGCCGTCCTCCTCACCAAGGGGGCTCCGGAAGAGATCTTTCTGCGCTGTACTCAATCTGAGCTCGATGGCAAATTGTCCCCGATGGACCCGGAACGGGTCGTCGGGCTGAAGCAAGGATACGACAGCCTCAGCAGCGACGGTTTCCGGGTGCTCGCAGTAGCCACATAACAGCTGACCGGGAAGCAAATTTGCGCAAGGGATGACGAGCGCGACCTCATATTGAGAGGGTACGTTGCATTCCTGGATCCGCCCAAGGACAGCGCAACCCGAGCCCTGGCGGCCCTGCACAAGCACGGCGTGTCAGTAAAGATCCTCACGGGTGACAACTCCCTCGTCAGCCGCAAGGTATGCAAGG
>JAQGOC010000253.1 GCA_028293805.1 Gammaproteobacteria bacterium | reverse complement strand
CACTCGTTGCGGCGCTGATGCTGACGGCCTGCGCGAAGCAGGAAGCCGCCAGCACCGAACCCGCTGCCACTCCTCCCCCGGCCGCCACCGACAGCACGGCGCCCGCGGCCCCGGCTGATGCACCGGCCGCCCCTGCGGCGGACGCGGCTCCTGCTGCTCCTGCGGATGGCAGCGCCACGCCGCCGGCTCCTGCTGATGCCGCGGCGCCTGCCGCCCCGCCGAAGTAAGCCGCTGATGAAGTAGTCCGGCTCACGGACTATTTCTTAGCGCACGGCTGAACACGGCCCGGACGGATCGCGTGAGCGAGCTGTCCGGGCCGTGTTGTTTTTTGAGCCAGTCCGAACATGACGACCGTCAGCGTCCGCGATGCGCACACGTCCGAGACCGATCGGCGCTGGATTCAGAGTGTCTATCGCGACTACCTCGACGACCTCGCCCCCGATACGGGGATTTTCCCCGTGCTGGGCGAGGTGGGCCACCGAGAGCCCGACCAGATGTTGCGCTGGGTCGGCGACCCCAACGCATTCCCGCTCATCATCCTGAAAGCCGCGGAGCCGGTCGGCTTCGCCATGGTGGCCCGGCCGGCCGCAACCCTTGTGCAGCCCCGGGTCGACTACCGGATGGCGGAGTTCTTCATCGCCAGGACGCGCCGCCGCCTGGGGATCGGCGAGACGGCCGTGCAGCTCATCCTGAATCGCTTTGCGGGGCGCTGGGAGATCACGGAGTACTTGCGCAACGCCGCGGCGGTGAGCTTCTGGAGGCGCGTCGTGGCCACCTACACCCACGGGAAGTACCAGGAAAGAATCGTGAACGGCGAGGTCCGCCAGGTGTTCGAGTCCGGGGGCAGGCGGGCGTAGCTGCTTAACGGCGCGGGGTAGAGGGTCGATGTGCGGCGGTCTTGTTGCTCGAGCAGGCGCCGCAGGCGCCGCCGAGCTGCTGCAGGGTGCGGCTACGCAGGCGCGCTACTGCGGGGCCGGCGATCTTTTCCAGCAAGGGCGCGACGAAATCCAGCAGCCGCAGCCGCAGTCGTGCCGACAGCAGCCGCCAGGCGCTGAAGATCGCGCTGCCCGCGACGATGACGCCGACCACCACGTTTTCCAACATCCCCTCCATGGTCAACCGCCTCCCAAGGCGAGCGCCACGCGGTATGTCGCGAAAGCGGCCACATAGGCGAGCGCGAACAGATACCCCGCCATGATCAACGGGTAACGCCACGAGTTGGTTTCCCGCTTCACCACCGCGAGGGTCGACAGACACTGCGGCGCGAACACATACCATGCGAGGAGCGAGAGGGCGGTCGCGAGGCTCCAGCTATGCGCGATCACCGGTGCCAGCGCGCCCGCGACATCTCTCGAGTCGGACATCGCATACACCGTACCGAGCGCGCTCACGGCGACCTCACGCGCCGCAAGCCCGGGCACCAGGGCGATCGAGATCTGCCAGTTGAAGCCTATGGGCGCGAAGATGAATTCCAGCGCGCGCCCCAGCATGCCGGCAATGCTGTATTGGATCGCGGGACCGGTGGCGCCCGCGGGCGGAGCCGGGAAGCTCGCCAGAAACCACAACACGATCATCAGAGTCAGAATGATCGTGCCGACGCGCCCCACGAAAATCCGCAGGCGCTCCCATAGGCCGAGCAGCAGATTGCGCAGGTTCGGCAGCCGGTACTCGGGCAGTTCGAGGAGTAGAGGCCGATCCTCGCCCCGCATCATCGTGCGTTTCAGCACGAACGCGACCGCCATCGCGCTCAACACACCGGCCGCGTAGAGGGCGAACAGAACGAGACCCCGAAGGTTGACGATGCCGATCGTCCGTTGCGGGATGAAGGCGCCGATGAGCAGTGCATAAACCGGAAGGCGCGCCGAACACGTCATGAGCGGCGCGATCATGATCGTCGCCAGCCGGTCACGGCTTGAGGGAATCGTGCGGGCGGCCATGATGCCCGGTATGGCGCAGGCGAAGCTGGACAGCAGTGGGATGAAGGCACGGCCGGAGAGGCCCACCTTCCCCATGAGCCGGTCGAGCATGAAGGCGGCTCGCGGCAGGTACCCCGAATCCTCCAGCGCCAGAATGAAAAGAAACAGAATGAGAATCTGCGGAAGGAAGACGAGCACGCTGCCGGTACCCGCGACGATGCCATCCAACACCAGCCCGCGCAGGGGCCCTGCGGGCAACACGTTCCCGATGGCGGCGCTGAGCGCGCCGATCTGGGCGGTGATGAAGTCCATGGGCCAGCGGGCCCAGCTGAACACCGCCTGGAACATCAGGAATAATACGACTGCCAGGAGTATCGGGCCGACAATGGGGTTCAAAACGACGGCGTCGAGCCGCGACAGCAGCGCGAGCCGCGCAGGCACTCGATAGCCGATGTCATCGAGAATGCGCCGCACCTCGCGCTGTGTTGCCTCGATCTGCGCGGCTGTAGCAGGCGCGGGCGCTTCCACCTTTTCGGCACGCTGCGCAAAGCCATATTGATCTATGGCTTGGACGAGCTCCTGCTCCCCTCCCGTTCGCACGGCGACCGTTTCGACCACGGTCACTCCGAGCGCGCGCTCGAGTGCCACACGGTCGACCCGGTAACCCCGCTGCTTTGCGACGTCGCTCATGTTGAGCGCGACGATCATCGGGCGCCCGATGCGCTTGAGTTCGAGCACGAGACGCAAGTTCAGCCGCAGGTTCGTCGCATCGACGACGCAGACCAGCAGGTCCGGTGGCGGCTCCGAGGCATGCCGGCCGAGAACGACGTCTCTGGCGATCGCCTCATCCAATGACGCCGGCTCGAGGCTATAGGCCCCGGGCAGGTCGATGACGCGGTAGGTGCGGCCGGAGCGAGGGCCTATGAAGCGGCCCTCCTTGCGCTCCACGGTCACGCCGGGATAGTTGGCCACTTTCTGACGGCTTCCCGTCAGTCGATTGAACAGGGCCGTCTTGCCGCAATTAGGCACCCCAATGAGCGAAAGGCTCAGGCCGGGTACCGCGGCGGCGGGGGCGCTCATGCGGTCTCGGGGCGCGAGAGCTCCACCCAGATGGATTCCGCCTCGCGGCGCCGAAGCGCGAGGGTGGTATGGCCGATGCGCACGATGAACGGGTCGCGACCCGGCCGCGCCTCGGCAATGATCTGGAACTGCTCGCCGCTGATGAAACCCAGCTCGAGGAGGCGCCGCTCGAGCGCCGACATGCCGGCCGTGGGCGTGCCCACGCCGACCACCCGACCGGAGCTTCCGGGAGACAGGGCACTCAGGCTCACGTAACCGGGGTTCAGTGCGATTCCGACAGGGGCGGCGGCTGCATCCATGCCACGAGTATGGATGAGAACGGTTCGCATTTGCAATGGCCTGCTTCCTTGGTGAGAAGCCGGTCTAATTTTGTGCGGCCTCCCACCGAGCGGAACGCTGCGGCACGGCGGTGCTGCGGCGCCTGGCCTTATGTGGCAGGACCTATACGGCAGCAGGCTGCGGCAGACAAGGTGCGGTGAGCCAAGGCCCCTGAG
>JAQGOC010000346.1 GCA_028293805.1 Gammaproteobacteria bacterium | reverse complement strand
TCGAACTCTCGTAGACATCCTCCGGGACCAGCGCTACCGACTCATACGCCGGCACAACCGCACTATCGTGCAACGCCGCCGTACTGCAATGAACGAACCGCCTCACTCCCGCACGCGCCGCCGCCTCCGCAACGTTATGCGTGCCATCCACATTCACGCGTCGATAAACCCGATCGTCACACTTCCCGTCCCGATGAACCGCCGCCAGATGAAACACGAAGTCGCATCCGGCAACTGCCCTCTCCACCTCCCGCGGGTTCGTCAGATCCCCTCCGACCACCTCGATGCCGGAGTCGGCCGCAAATGGCCCTTTGCCCGAATGACGGACCAGCGCCCGCACCTGCACCCCGCGCTTCTGCAAAGCGCGCACGAGATACTGCCCGGTAAATCCCGCCGCTCCGGTAACTAACGCCTTACCCATCAACACAGGCAGTGCTCCGACGTCAGCGACATCACGGTCCATCGCGCCCGGCAACCCTGAAAGCGCCGCATGTCCTTCGGTCAACTCCTGTGGGACCGCGCTCATCACTGACGCGCCTCCTCCACGTTCTCATCACCCTGGCCCTCGGGAGGTTCCAAGGTCCGATACGCGGCCTGCACCTTCTCCCGAAACGCATCGACCGAGTAGTGTTCAAGCGCCCGGCGGCGCGCCGCTGCTCCCACTCGCGCCCGCAATACGGGGTCCGCCGACATCTGCATGAGACCCCGCGCGAGGCCTTCCGGGCCCGCCTCGACGAGATGCGCGCAGTCCTCATCCAGCACCTGCGTATGGGAGCGGATGCGCGTCGCCAATATCGCGGTACCCGACTGCATGTATGAATAAATTTTCATCGGAGTGTTGTTGCCCTGGACACGCGGCGAGACCAGCACGTCCGCCTGAGCCAGCAGGCCTGCGAGATGAGCCAGAGGACGCCGCCCAAGGACCCTGACCCGCCGCTCCAGCTTCAATTTCTCCACCATCGCGCGCAGCCGCGCGATATCGCTCGGCGCACCTCCGATCAGCACGAGTGTGATGGGAGACTCCGCAGGCAGCAGTGCCATGCCTCCAACCAGCTGCTCAACGCCTTGATAGCGCTGCAGATTTCCGACGTACAAGGCCAGTGTGCCATGGATGTCGAGTGATTCACGCAGCCGCTCCGCCTTACCTGCAGCCCCGTGGGTCGGAAGGGCTACATCCTCGATCACAAACACCGGCACGCCGGGCGCGTCAGCGGCCACGTGGGAAGCGATATCCTTACAAACTGCGAATACAGCATCTACACGCCGGATAGTGGCGCGCTCCACTGCACGCAGCATGCGGGCCATGGGGCGCAGGAGTCGCCACTTGGCGACAAGCTGGTCGCCTAACATCGAGTCCATGTCATAAACGACGCGCGCACGGGCGAACGGCCGCAGCAATACCGCGGGGAATACGGACTCCTCGACCGCGTGGATGACGTCATAGCGGCGCGTGAGCGCCAGCGCCAGCAATTTCCCGCACAGCAGGAAGTCGCAGAGCAGTTTTCGCCAGGAGATTCCGATGGGAATATCGCGCACACCCGGCAAAGCCGGCGTGCGCAGGATACGCAGCCCGTGGATCTCGAGATCCATTCCCACGTGATAGGTCAATACGTCGACGGCATGACCCTGAGAGCAGAGTGTCTCGACGAGCATGCGAATCGCGATCGGCGTGCCGCGCTCCTGGTAGAAGGGCTGGGGAGCCACGAGCAGTATTCGCATGTTCATCATCCTTGCAGCGCAGCAACCCGCATTCCTGCCCAGGAACGGCTCGTGCTTCGTTACATGTGTTCACTACCGCAACGACGCCCAGTCCCAGTCCCGTATGGCCGCCATCCAGCCTGTCTCTCTTACGAGACAACTCCGCAAAATAACAGTGAATGCCGTCGCGCTGGCGCTCGGTGGCGTGATCGCGCAGGCCTGTCTCATCCTCGTCGAGGCCCTCGTGGCCCGCAAGCTTGGCGGTACCGACTACGGAGTGTTCAGCACGGTGCAGGCGATCGCGCTGACTTCTCTGCACTTCTTCGAATTCGGTATGGGGTGGAAACTCATCGAGGACGGCTCGCGCGACACGCGCACGATCGCGCCGCTGCTCGGTACGACGTTGGCGTTGAAATCCGCGCTTGCGGCCATCGTGTATGCGTTGATGCTGTTGGGATTGCCATTGGTCGGCTACAGCACCGATGTCGTAGCGTTCTTCGCCATATTCTTCGGCTACGCCTTCACATTCGGTCTCCAGGAATCGCTCGGCGGCGCCAACGCCGCGCGACATCAGATGTACATCAACGCGATCTACCAGGCCGCAACACCCGCCGCGGTACTCGCCTTTGCGGTGCTCGCAACGGACACGTCTGCATCGCTCGCGGCAGTGGGATGGGCTTACGTCGCGGGCGGTGCTCTCGTCACAGGCGTCTGGACCTGGCAGTTGTTTCGCGCCGAAAAACCCACCGTCGACTTCAAACGCAGCGCGGATATTTTCCGCGGCAGCTATCTGTACGGAATCGGCGGCTTTCTCTACCAGGCAAGCTATCGCATCGAGGTAATGGCCCTATCGATGCTGTCGGGAATGGCAGATGTCGGGCTCTTCGCGGCGGCTGACAAGTTCACGGACGTCGGCGTGAAGATCGCCCTGTTAGGCTCGCGGGTGACCGCGCCATTGATGTTCAATCAAAGCCGGCATGACGTCGCCGGCTACGCGCGCAGCTGCCGCATCGTTCTGCGCGGGTCGTCGGTGCTCGGGGTGGCTGGCGGACTCGTACTGGCGACGCTGGCCGAGCCGCTGGTCATCGGTATCTTCGGGGAGTCATTCCGGGGTGCCGCTCTGATTCTCACCATCCTTGCACCAAGCGTGGCGCTCAGGTTTTCCACTGCCGCCTTGCGGCTCGCCCTCACGTCTTCGGATCAGCACGCGCACCGGGTCGGGGGTCTCGCCGCCGGGGTGGCCGCTTCGGGCTTGAGTAACGTCGCTCTCATCCCGTCATTCGGCACGTCAGGCGCCGCCTGGGCTCGCTTCGTGGGAGACGTGGTGCAGATCGCGCTGCTGCTGCGGACACGCTCACTTCCCGTCACAAGGGTTTCCCTTATTTCGTGGATGGTGCTGCCGCTGGCACTGGGTGCTCTTAGCTACGTTGCCGCCATAGTAACGACAGTCAATCCATGGCTGCGGGCGCTCCTGAGTCTCGTCGTCTTTGCTGTGGCCTTGACCGCGACCAGGTGCGTCCGCGTGTCCGAACTGCGAGAATTCGCTCGTGCCGCACGCAACAAGGGCGCGTAAGAGGCGTGAATGATGAATCAGTGGTCTGAGGTCGATCAATATTTCACCGACCTGCTGGTGCGGCCCGATCCGGCGCTCGCGGCCGCGCTGGAGGCCAGCGACGCAGCGGGTCTCCCGCAGATCAACGTTGCCGACAATCAGGGAAAATTCCTGATGCTCATGGCCCAGGCCCAGGGCGCGCGGAACATCCTGGAGATCGGCACGCTGGGTGGCTATAGCACGATCTGGCTCGCGCGCGCGCTGCCTCCCGAGGGGCGCCTCGTCACCCTCGAGGCTGTCCCGACACATGCCAAAGTAGCGCGCGAGAATATTGACCGCGCAGGGGTGGGCGATCGAGTGGAGGTGCGGTTGGGACGCGCAGCGGAGACGCTTCCGCAGCTCGTGGCCGAGGGCCGCGGGCCCTTTGATTTCATCTTCATCGATGCCGATAAGCCGGGGTATCCGGAGTATTTCCAGTGGGCTTTGCAGCTTTCGCGCCGCGGCACGGTGATCATTGCGGACAATGTTGTGCGAAGGGGGGCGGTGATCGATCCGGCCAGCCGGGATGCGAACGTGGTGGGGATGCGGCGGTTCCTCGAGCTCGTTGCGGCGGACAGGCGCGTCAGCGCGACGGCTGTGCAGACGGTGGGGAGCAAGGGGTATGACGGGTTTGCTATGGCGCTCGTTGTTGAGGAGCCTTAGCGGCGACCAGACGGCGCGCCGGGGGAACAGACCGCAGGCCGCGTTATTTGCTCGTGTCCCCCGTTGCTCGCAGCGTTTTGCGTCAAGCGCAGCCCCGATCGAAAAGGGGACTTTCTGGGGCCGCCGTAAATCCAATTGCGCGCAGTCTAACGCCCGCGCTCATGGTCCGGGGTGGCCCTCCCGGCCACCCGTGCGACGCACGCGTCGCACCCATGGAGGCTTGCGCAAAAACTTTCTGCGCTGTCACGCAGAAAGCCAGGGTTTTGCCATGCATGGCAAAACCCGCTCGGCGCTGCGCGCCGAGCCCCTGTTTTTGAGCACCCCAGAAAATGCCCTTTTCGCTCGTGTCTGCCAGCCTTAGTACGGGTATTTGCGAGGACTTGCAGTTACCGACCATAACAGCGTAGGCCGCGCGACTCAGACAAGTTGCAAGTTTGAGCCTCCTTGCTCAATCACGATCTCTGAGCGGAAGCTTGCGTTGCCCCGGATCTTGGCGGTGAATACTGCGGTCGTGGACGGGAGCTTTGAATCAAAGCCGTTGGATAGCCAGCCTAGCGGTGGTTCGTCGCTACCGGTGACGAGCCTCACGGGTAGGTCGTCGGGAGAAGAGAGAGTGATATGGATAGTGTCCCGCTTGGCACTGATGCGGTTGTTCTGTTGAGTGACCTCGCACTCGGGGGAAAAGTGGAAGTAGATTGATACCTCATGCACGCCGAGGCAGAGCAACTCATCCGTAATGGTCAGATGGGAGTTTCTCACATCATAGCGCCACGTACGGCGATGGCGGACCGGATCCGGTAGTCGGCGGTAGCCTTCGTGGTGTGCCGTGAGGACCTGTGCGTCCGCCGAGATGTCGAAGGCATCTACGACTGTTTTGGCGTGTTCGAGCCATAGGAAGCTGCCGCCGAATACGGATTGATCCTGGCCGTCTACTACGACGGTGTTGTGTGCGGAGGTGCCGCGAAAATAATGGCGCCAGGGCATCGCGCTGTACGAAAACGTGCCTGGATCCACCAGGATGGGCTTACCCGCCACGTTCAGAGTGAATGCCAGTGCGTCCGCGTGCCCATGTGCGGCGATGGCGAGATAGCCGAGTGGGCCCGCATCGGCGACGAGGCGCACTTCGCGGGGCGTCTCGAAGGCTTCTCCCAAGATGAAGTAGCCGCCCTCGGGGAATGCCCGGCGAATCGGCAACACCGCCATGGAGGTATCCAGGGCATCAAAACTCGACTCGGCTGCATCACCTAGCAGCCAGCGGCTCTTTTCGTCGAATCTGCGCGCCTTGACGCGCAGCTCCGGTTGGCCGAAAAGGACTGCGCCCGTCGCGAGCAACGATCGAAACACGTCCGGCTCACGCTCGGGCACGAAGCGAACCAGTATCCCCTCGTCCGCATCGCCGATGGCGGGCATATTGCCGTTCACATCCATGATGCTCGCGATGAATTCGAGCATGGCTGCGAGCCGCCGCCAGTATTGCCCACTAAAATCGCAGCCATTCGCCCGCGCTACGAGGCCGGCCACCAGCATCATGTCCGCGACCGCGTGGTGGTACCAAATCGCCTGCTCCTTGTTGACGCCGTCCTCGTACGTCTGCTCGAGTGCTTCGTGCGCCAATTCAGCGCGCGCCCGTTGGATCCACCCGGCGCTCTGCGGCCATAGGGGCCAGGTCACCGCGCCGACGAACAGGCCCGTCGCTTCGCCTAGAAGATGATTGTTGGCCGACGAGTGCCGCGACCAGTGGCGCGCTATGAAATGGCAGTGCTGATAGATGGAAGCCAGCCATCGTCCGCGGAAGGCTTCCCCCTCCTCGCCCGCAAAGACGATGGACTCATCTGCCCCGAGCAAGAACCAGGCGAACGACCAGTTCACCAGCCGCACGGCATGCTCGAGACTGACGCACCAGTTCGCTCCCTGTGGGTACGGGCATTGCTCAAACCACGAGTCGAGCAGTGTCCTGCATCCGTAAGCGTAGCGCTCGTCACCCGTGAGGTGCCATGCCTGGGCGAGTGTCAGCAGTTCAAGATGGCGATTGGGCTCCCACAGATACTTGACGTCACCGACCAGAGCAGGATCCCGGTAGTTGAGATCCTTGCCAAACACCAGCGGGGCCTCGATCCCCGTCCTGGGATCGACATTCCAACGCGGCGGAAATCCAAGCTGCACGTCGTGCAGCGCGAATACGTCGAACGTCCCGTTTAGAATTCGATTGGCCGCTCGAACATACCGTTCAGTATCAAAGCCACGCGGCAGCTGGGAAAGCCATGGTTTGCCAGTCGCGCCCAACGTCGCCCGTGCCGGTCGGGCAAGACCAATTCCCGCGCGCTCCACCGTTCCCTGGATTTTTCGCCGCAGCCGAAAACCCACCTCCATTGGACTCATGGCCTTCAGACGGCTCAGCGTCCAGTGCAAGCGTTCAAAGCGGTTGGATGTAAGCATCTAGGGAAGCTAACCGAAACGATTCACGAAGCCGCATGGAGGGGTGCATCGGGGCTGCGTTTGCGCTCGGCGTTGCATGCAGATGCTGTGAGTGCGTGCTAAAGACGGGTATGCCCGTCAACGGGCCCCGCGCCACCGCCAAACGTCCACACACTGTTCCCGAGGAAATTCCACAGCAGCACCACACCCGTCGCGCACACCTGCGCCACGATATAGTACCAACCCGCCCACACCAGCACCTGCATCAGCACCGAGTTGATGATCAGGCCGGTCCCGGCCAGTACCGCAAATTTCGCCGCTGCCGGCCCGTGCCGCCGCTGACTGCGGAACGTGAAGTAATAATTCAACAGATAATTGGCAACGGCGCTGACCGCAAAACCGATTGCCGATGCCAGCGTCGGCCCATACCCGGCCCCGTGCACCAGCGCGATGAGAATCACGTATTGGATTCCCGTCGCCACGCCCCCCACGACCCCGAAGCGGACAAAACGCCTTATGGCCCCGTCACCCATTCAAACATGCTTTTCAATGATGTACCGCGGGCGCGCCTTCGTCTCCTGGTACACCTTCCCCAGGTACTCGCCGATGACGCCGATGCACAAGATCTGGATGCCCCCCAGCACATAAATGGGCAGCAATGTCGAGGTCCACCCGGGAACCGCACGGGTGGTGAACAGGCGCACCC
The DNA here is from genome assembly GCA_028293805.1 of Gammaproteobacteria bacterium. Taxonomy (GTDB): domain Bacteria; phylum Pseudomonadota; class Gammaproteobacteria; order Steroidobacterales; family Steroidobacteraceae; genus 13-2-20CM-66-19. Next base: position 5,349 of record JAQGOC010000346.1, on the reverse strand, counting down.
ACAGCGTCCACATTCCCATCGCCGAGCTTAGTAGGAAAACGACGAACCCGATGCCCGTAATGAGCCGCAAGGGTGCGACCGAAAAGGACGTTACCGCATCCAGCGCAAGCGCGATCATCTTTCGCAACGGGTACTTCGACTCGCCTGCGAACCTCTCCGCGCGTGTGTAATACACGATCGCCGACTTGAACCCGATCAGCGGCACCATGCCGCGCAAGAACAGGTTCACTTCGTGGAAGCTCTTGAGGGCCTCCACGGCCCGCCGGCTCATGAGGCGGAAATCAGCATGGTTGTAAACCGATTCCGCGCCCAGCGCCCGGATCAGGCGGTAGAAGCCCTGTGCCGTGGCCCGCTTGAACAAGCCATCGCTGGTACGGTCATTGCGAACCCCGTACACCACCTGCGCCCCGCGCGAATACGCCTGCAGCATCTCCGGAATGACCTGAATGTCGTCCTGCAGGTCGGCATCGACGCTGAGCAGTACATCGGCGTCGCATGTGTACAACCCCGCCAACAGGGCGTTCTGATGGCCCCGGTTCCGCGATAGCTTGATACCGCCGAAATGCGGGTCGCCGATGGCCAGCGCCTCGATCATTTCCCAGGTGCGATCGCGGCTGCCATCGTCGACGAACACGATCTGGCTCTGCGGCGCGATGAGGCCGTTCGCCGTCATTTCCTGCAGCAAGGCGGCCAGGCGGCGCGCCGTCTCCGGCAGCACCTCCTCTTCGTTGAAGCAAGGCACCACGATTGTCAGCCGCGAAAGCGCTGTCTCGCCGCTCACCGTCACGGATACTCCCTCGCTGCAAACTTCAACCGGGAGCCGCGGCAGGAGTGCAACGCCCCTGCGCCGCCGCGCCGTCGATGCAATGACGCCGTTCCGCCGGCACCGGCGTGCGGTCGGATGGATTGCGTCTGATCTCCTGGAAGTAGATGGGCCATCCCTCGTCGCGCCCGGCGTCGATAAATTCTCGCATGATGTCCCGCTGCCACGCAGCCGCCTTCTCGACGAAGTCGACCGAGCAGCGCTGCCCGCGCGCCTGGAACACCCGGGTATTGCCTGCTTCGATGGTGTTGAAGCGCATCGTGCGGTCCAGCTCCACGAGCGACAGCATCATGTAGTGCGGCTCTTCCGCAAAGACGAGCAGGTTGCCCGAACAGGTGCGCGCGAACGCACGGCCCTCGTTGCGAACCATCATGAAGAATTCCTGTTTTGCCTCATGGTCCAGGGGGAAGAGACCCATCGGAACGGAAGTCGTCGCCCTTCGCGCGGTCAGCAGCGGGAATGTCCACTGATAGTGCCGCTCGAGCGTGCTATGCGACACCTCCGCGATGGCCTGGTTGCCGAGCACCAGCAGCGCGGCGAGCGCAATGACCCACGACGGGCGGGTCGACCGGACCAATATCAGAGCGATGATGAGCACGACGGCCAGCGTGACCAACACCAGATGGCGCCCCGGGGTGGAGTTAGGCAGCCAGAACGCCAGCGATGGGAGTGCCAACGTCAGCGCCGCAAGAACGTTGACGCTGGGCAGGCGACGCGCTCCCGGCGCAAACACGAGGCCCACTAGAGCCAGCATGCTCGCTATCCCGGTGGACAGAGCCAGCACCAGAAGGCCCCGGGGCACGGTATCGAGCTTGTAGAATGTGGCGAAGAAATTGGCCACGAAGCCAGCATTGCCGCCGGGGTCCTGATAAGCGTGCGCCTGAAGGACCAGGAAGAGCGCAAATGCCGGAATGAGCACCGCGAGCCGCTGGCCCACCGCCCGCAACCAGGCACGCAGTGAGACGAGCTCCTGCTCGCCTGCGACGATCGTCATGAACGGGAAAGCCAGCACGAAATCGCCGCGCATGGTCAGCGCCGCTGTCAGAACCACCAGAGCCGCGAAGGCCGCTGCGACTCTATGTGAGCCGCGTAGCCGCGTGTCCGTGACAAGGGTCAACAGCCACGCACCCGCCAGAACCAGTGCCATCCCAGGCAGTTGTGGATGGCCGCTGGTCCCGAGATCGAGGAACACTGGACTGAAGGCGAACAGGATGCAGGTGGCCACGGCCGGGATCACTCCAAACAGCCGCGCCAGGTACAGCCCCAGCGCGCCGACCGTGACGATGGCGGAGGCGTATCCGATGAAGTTGATCGCGGTAATCAGCGACGATGAGCTCAGCAATACTGACTGCGGAAGGAGATGATACAAGGCGGCGTAATAACCGAAACTCACGGCCAGGCCATAGTGATAGCCAGCCGCCTCGTGCAACCCCGAGGAAGCACCGTAGACCACCGCCAGGGCCATGCGCTCGAGATCCGGCTCTCCCACCACATCGTGGAACACGAACGGAAACACGACCAGCGCATAGAGTACGACCGGCACGCCGAGCAGCCACTTCCCCGCACTCAGGTTCGGCACAGCAACTCGATGATCCAGCACCGTATTCATGTAGCCGGTAGCACCTCTCGGCTTCGATAAGAACCGCCTTCAGGCTGCGTGCGAGCGTGTCGCGTCAGCCTTTTCGACGCGCACTAGGGCAGCGCTGTTATCGGCAGCAATCGCTTCGGGATAGCGGATGACCTCGTCGATCTGGTAGTCCTTGATGTCGCGGGCGTGGGTGAAAATGATGAGCTCGCCCAGCAGTCCCAGTGCGAAGAGCTGCATTCCCAGCACCACGAGCAGCGATGACAAGAGGAGCGCCGGGCGATCGGCCAGCGGATGCAGGAAGACGAGCCGGTCGATCGCCAGCCACGCAACCAGCAGTGCGCCGATCACGAACGTCGATGCACCCAGCATGCCGAAGAATCGTAAGGGCTTTTTTGTGAAACGGACGAGGAAGAATACGGTGAATATGTCCAGCACCCGGTGCGCGTATTCCCGCGCCGGATAACCTCCATCATAACGGTCGAGCGGCGACTGGCCGACGTCCACTTCGGAAACGCGGAATCCCTGCCGGTTCGCGAGCACCGGCAGGAAGCGGTGTTGATCGCCATAGAGGGAGATCTCTTCCAGAACGCGCCGCTTCATGGCGCGGGCACCGCAGCCGAGGTCGTTGAAGCGCTGTCCCGTGACTGTCGCGATGAAACGGTGGAATACGTTTCGGCGCATGAGCTCGAAGCGGCTGCCGACTCGGGGCCAGCGGCGCCCGATCGCGAGATCCGCCTTGTCGAGCGCCCGCACGAGCTTGCCGATCTCCGCTCCCTGGATCTGGTGGTAGGCAGGTGCGGTGATGATGACCCGGCCGGAGGCGCGCTGGAATCCGGCCATGAGCGCGGTGGCCTCGCCGAATCGCTTCGTGAGACTGATGACAACGAGGTTGTCGCCTCTCGCGAGCAGGCGCTGCAGGCTCGCCGCGATCTCCGGCTTCGGCCCATCCAGCACGATGATGAACTCGTAGGGGGTCTCGAGGGAGGCGAGGCCGATCTTGTATTCCGCGTACAGGGCTGCGATGTCCGCCGCATGGCGCTTGCCTACCGGCATGATCACCGACAGGGGGATGCGAGCGGATTCCTTTGGGGCCGATTCACTGGCCGTGCCGTTGAGGTTCGTCATGGATGGAACTCACTGAATGATGAAGGACCGGACACGGATCTGCTGGGTGAGGCCCGAGAACTCGTGCTCGCGCATGTCGCCGAGCTTGTAGACGAGCTCACCGATGGCACCGCTTCCCATGAGGATGATGGCCGAGCTGAGGAAGATCACCCCGCACCCGGCGATCGGCAGCGACAGCGTGCCGTCCGAGGCAAACGTCACCAGCGTCCATGCGAACGCGACCGCGGCGGCAATGAGCATCGGCACCGACAGCATGCCGAACCATAACATCGGCCGCGCCGTGAACGAGGCCACCGTCTTGATCACCATGAGATCGAGCAGCACTTTATAAATGCGCGACAGCCCGTACTTGGACTGCCCAAACTGGCGCGCGTGATGCCGGACCTTGATCTCCGCGATCCGCGGTCCCGCGATCGAGGCCATCGCCGGAATGAAGCGGTGCATCTCGGAATACAGCGGGATCTTCTTGATGAGACTGGCCCGATAAGCCTTGAGCGAGCAGCCGTTGTCCTTGATGGGCACCCCGGTGACCCGGGCGATCAGCCGGTTCGCAATGCGCGAGGGAATCTTGCGCGACACAAGCTTGTCCTGCCGCTCGAAGCGCCAGCCGACCACGATGTCGTAGCCTTCATCGATCTTGTGCAAGAGATTTCCGATGTCTGCCGGGTCATTCTGCAGATCGCCGTCCATGGTTACGATCACTTCACCCGAGGCCTGTGCGATGCCCGCCGCCATGGCGGGCGTCTGGCCATAATTGCGCCGGAACTTCACGAGGCAGACGCGCGAATCGCTGCGCGCCAACTCGTCCGCGACCCGCACCGTCGCATCGCTACTCCCATCGTCGACTAACACGATCTCGAAGGAAATCCCGAGCGGCGCCACCGCGCGCGTGATCGCCGCATATAACGGGCGGACACTGTCCTCCTCGTTATATAACGGCACGACTATGGACAAGTCTGGCGTCATGTCAGTAGTAGGGACTGTCGTTGCGTTCCGTGGAGCGGTTGAGGACAACACCCATGAGGTTCACTTCTGCCAGCACTTCTTTCGCATTGGCAAGAGTACGGCGCGCCGTCTGGCCCTGGGATACGACAAGCAGGAAAGTGTCCACGCGGGGGGCAAAGGCCAGAACGTCGTCGGTTACCATCAGGGGCGGCATGTCGAATATGACGATCCGCCGAGGGATCTGGTTGTCCAGCGCATTGACGAACTCCGCCATGCGCGGTGATCCCAGCAGCTCCGACGAGTTTTCCACCGACGAGGCGTTCGGCACGACCGCCAGGCGCTTGACGCCGATGTCGTAGATGATCTGCTCGAGCTCCACCTGGCCGGTCAGATAGTCGGTGAGACCGTATTCGTAGCTCATCCCGAGGTACGCGCCCACCTGCGGCCGCTGCAAATCGAGGTCGACGAGGAATACCGACGTATTCACATCCTGCGCGAGTGCGAGCGCGAGATTGATCGCTGTCAGGCTTTTACCCTCGCCCGCCGCCGTGCCGGTGATTCCCAGCGTGAACCAGTTGTTGGCCGCCATTCGATGCAGCACCCGGGTGCGCAGGATCTTATAGGCTCGCGAAATGCCGACATCCGGAATACGCAGCAGAATGCGGCTGCGCTCCATGACTTCCGGATCAACCGGCGCCGCCCGATACTGCGTCGGCGTAAAATTCTCCGGCAACGGCGGTGGCGTGGCGATCGGCCGCCCGACACGCTGGCTGGAGAGCAGATTCCCCGGCATCGCGGCCGTGCGCTCGTGCGCCGAACGGCGCATGACTTCCTCGATTAAACTCATGTGAGTCGGTACCTCATCGCA
>JAQGOC010000335.1 GCA_028293805.1 Gammaproteobacteria bacterium | reverse complement strand
TGTAGCCGAAATTCGGCGAGCACAGGATCGTGGCGCGAATTCTGGAGGCGAACGCGAGCCACAGCAGCGGGCGGCGGACGAAGAGCTCCGTCGGCATGAGGTGGGTGTGCACTCGGTTCGCGAACATGATGAGGTGGAAGCCGATCAGACCCATGTCGTGCGTCAAGGGCATCCACGAAAGGCTGACATCGTTCTCCCCGAAGCCGGCCGCGAGGCTCGAGCCGCGCAGGTTCGCAATGAGGTTGCCGTGGGTGAGCACGACACCTTTCGGTTCGCTCGTCGAGCCGGAGGAGAATTGAATGAAGGCCACGTCTTCCGGCTTCGCCTGAGCCGGCTTGCCCGGACGTGAGATGTCGTCGAGATCATCTACCAGGAAGGCGCGCGAGCGCAGCCCGTTGAACGCCTCGGTTTCCCCGACCTGTGCGGCGAGCGCCCCGATGCGATCCAGAGAGCGCCGCTCCGTGTAAATGAACGGCTTGCCGAGCTTGCGGGCTATCCGCAGGAGCTTGTGGCGGTGTTCGTCACTGATGCCGAGGGCAATGGGCACCGGGACGATGCCTCCCAGGATCGCGGCCCAGAACACGTCGATGAACTGCTCATTGTTGCTTACAAACAGGATGAGCTTATCGCCCCGGCGGGCCCCGATTCGCTGCAGGTGATAGAGGATTCCCAGGGCGCGCTCATGCAGCTCGCCAAAGGAAACGTCACGCGTGTCGTTCTCGCCTTCGAGATACGTGATGTTGCGCGGGAAGTTGCGATTGCGCTCGATGAGCTCGTGGAGTGTCGTAGCGTTGAACATCAGCGGCGTTCCAGCCTCATATGCAGGGGGTGACGGGTGCGCAGATTGATCTGCGCCTCCAGCTCCAGCGGCTTGTCGGGCACGTGGATCAGGCGATAGCGGCGCGCAACCTTGTAAAGATGCATGAGCATCTCGTAAAGGGCGAAGGTCTCTCCGATGCAGTGGCGGGGGCCCGCCGCGAACGGCATGTACGCAAAGCGCGGACGCTCCACTTCATGCTCGGGCGCGAAGCGCTCCGGCCAGAATACATCGGGATCTTTCCAGAAGCGCCCATCCCGATGCAGGAGATAGAGGGGCAGCAGCACATTCGTGCCAGGCGCGATCTCGTAGCCGCCGAGCATGTCGGTCTCGAGCGTGCGGCGCGACAGCAGCCAGCCCGGCGGATACAACCGCAGCGCTTCGTTGACCACCTGTTGAGTGTAAGGGAGTGATTCCATCTGCGCGAGATTCGGCGTCGTCATCTGCGGCGCAGCGTCGATTTCGGCATGCAGACGCGCCTCGACTTCGGGATGCTGCGACAACAGATACCACGTCCAGTTCAAGCCGCTCGCCGTCGTCTCATGGCCGGCGACGACGAGTGTCATCACCTCATCGATGAGCTCGCGATCGCTCATTGGGGCGCCTGTTTCCTTGTCGCGCGCGCTCATGAGCATTGCGACATAGTCGTAGTGCTCTTCCTGCCGCGCGCGACGTTGCGCGAGGAGCTCCGCTACGACCTTCGTGAGGGAGCGGAATTTGTAGGCGAACTGCAGGTTGCGACTCTGTTCCCGGGTGACGACCTCGAACGGATTGCCCCCGACCTGTTGCGACATGCGATCGAGGTCGCGGCCGAAAATGGAGCGCAGGACGATGTCGAGCGTGAGTTCGCTCATCTCGTCGGTCAGATTTATCGGCTCGCCGCGGCCCGTCAGCGCCTCCCAGCGGGCGATAAAGCGATCATTCGCGGATTCCAGCGTCTGTGCGAACTCCGTGATGACACGCCGGTGAAAGAACGGCTGCATCATGTAGCGCTGGCGCTTCCACATCTCGCCTTCGCTCGTCATGAGCCCTTTGCCCAGCAGGATCTTGACTCGGTCGAGGCCGACACCCTTCGTATAGTTGCGATGGTTCGTGACGAGCACGCGCTTCACGTCATCGGGGTGGTGGATGACGTAGGTGTATGACTTCCGCGCGGGCACGTACACACGGTAGATATCACCATGGCGCGCAAACAGTTCGAGCATGCGCTCCAGGGAATCGTCCGTGGAACCGATGTCGAACTGAAGCTCCGCCTCGGGCGGTTGGTTCGGGGTGGATGGGGTTGCGGTCATGCAGAACTGTGGAGGGGGAAACCTCCATCTTATCGCACCAGTACGGCGGGGTCAGCGACCGCCATGACTGCCGCCGGCGACTTTCAGCCTATAAGCTCAGCAGGCGCTGCAGCGTGTGTCTTACGAGAGATTGACACGTGCGCCAACCCACCCGAACGGGCGGTTTGCGCCTGGAGGGCTTTTCGACGGAAACTTCGCGCCCTTGAAAATCGGAAACCCCTTTACCGGCACGATTCCGCGCCGCTGCGTCTGCGGGCGTAGCGCTTTGTCGAAGGCCGTGAGTTCTGCGCGAAGCCCGTCCGCATGAAAGATCGCGACGGCCTTCGAAATACCATCTACCGCACGATCACGCGCTCCGGACGCCGTATGACGGTGGGCAGGCGGCTCCTCTATCGCATGGCCGTTCCGCTCGGACTGGCGGTCATCAAATCGTGGTGGCTGACGTGCCGAGTGGTGCGGGTCGAGGGCGCTCAATATCTGGACGAGGCACTTGCGAAGTCTGCCTCCCTCGTGCCGTGCTACTGGCATCAGCACCAGCTTCTTTGCGGGAGATTTCTGCTTCAGCAGCGCTCGCGCGGTCTGAAGGTCGGTTGGCTCATCAGCCCCTCGGTCGACGGCGAGCTCGGAGCGATGCTGGTCCGGCGTCTTGGTGGCACGGTGATCCGGGGGTCCTCCACGCATACGGGTGCCCGCGCTCTGCGTGATTATTACGAGGCCCTCGTAAAGGACAATGTTTCGCCCGTCATCACGCCAGACGGCCCACGGGGCCCGCGCTTCAAGTTCAAGCTCGGCGCGATCCTGCTCGCGCAGATGTCAGGTCGGCCGATGCTCCCGATGGCCTACGCAGCCTCGCGCGCGTGGCTCGTCAAATGGGACAAATTCGTTATTCCCGTGCCGTTTTCCCGGGTGGTCATTGCAATCGGGCCGCCTCGCCAGGTACCGCGGGTCACCGCTGCCGCCGGCATCGAAAGGCTGCAGCGGGAGATGGAAGAGGAGCTCAAGCGGCTTTATGGAGTTGCCAGAAATGCCTTGGATAAAAGCTGATGGCGGGTGAACGCCGCTGCGGACCCGTCACGGCGCAGGCCGCCGAAGTGCGGCCCCTGGTGATGCGTTGCGGCGCCTTCGGAGACATCGTGCTGCTCACCGTCCTTCTGCAGCAACTGCACGTGCGTTTCGGCAAACCGGTGGATGTCATTTCGTCGGGCCCGTGGACCCAGCCGCTACTGGAGGCCCAGAGCTCCGTGGGCCGGCTGTTTCTCATCCGCAGCCGCCGCACTCCTTACTGGCTCAGTATTCAGCAGCGCCGGCTCGTTGCCTGGCTGCGCGAGCGCGGTGCCGGACCCACCTGGTTCTGCGATCTTGGTGCCGGGCGGGACTTGCTGTCCCTGGCCGGCATACCGGATGACTACGTTTGCGATTCGAGGGCCTATACCTGGACTGCCGGGGAGAGCTACGCCGACCGCTATCTGCGCTTTGGCAACTACACGCCCAGGGCCTTCGAAGGCCTGCTGCCCATCGCCAAACCCGGGGTTGCGCGCGCCGCGCGCCTCAACATCGCACCGGCTGCCGAGCGGGACTTCGAGTCCTGGCTCGCGCGTCACGGGCTCGCGGGGCGACAGTTCGTCGTCATTCATCCCGGCAGCCGGCATCTGGCGCGGCGTTGGCTGCGGCCGCGCTCCGGCGCGGACAAATATTGGCCCGAAGCTCGTTGGGCGCAAGTCGCGAGGGCGGTGCGGGATGTCTGTCCGGAGCACGCGATCCTGTATTCCGGGACTCGCGCGGAATACCGTCTCAACGCCGATATCATCCGGCTGGCCGGCCTGACGGATGCCCACAACCTTGCGGACGACCTGCCCATCCGGACGCTCCTGCCGCTTCTGCGGCGAGCTCACAGCATGATTTCGGTGGACACCGGGCCGGCGCACGCAGCCGCGGCATTGGGCTGCCCGACCGTGGCGTTGTTCGGTACGGCACCCGCGGATCTCTATCGGCCCGGCGGCGCGACCACCCCTGCGATCGCGCTCACCGGCATCGTCGCGGGACGGCAGAACATTCTGGGCATCACTTCACAGTCCGTCATCGATGCCTGGCTGGAGCTGCTGCGCACCCGCACAAACCGGGATGCAGATTTAAGTTAAGTCGCTAACTGTTGATCGAACAGCACGTTAGCTTGTGTTCTTCAATGAGTGTGCGAGAATCTTCCGTAACTTTAGAAGTTCGCAGTACTAAGAAGCAGGCTCACCGGACGGACATCACGTTCGCGCGGTGCCAGGTCGGGTAGGCTGGGCCGCATAGCCTGCGCCTGAGGGGTTCGGAGGTCACGGATCAATGTCGACTCTGCCGCCGGATAAGCCAGCGGATTTCACCGCATCGGACATCCTTTCGGCAGACGCTTGGAGCGGAAGGGCTCCCAGGCCCGTTCTCGGTATCGACGTCGCGTGTACGAAGATCGCGGTCGATTTCCAGAACATGCGCCGCGAGACTGTCGATGAGTGTGTACGGCGCAATCTCGAGCTGCTGCGCGAGGCTACGGCCAGCGATTGCACGTTTCTGATCGCGTTTCGTCCCAATGAGGTGACGATCGAAGACGTGCAGCTCGCGCGCAGTGCCTTTGCGCAGTGCCGCCCCGAAGGCCTGCAGGGCGCGAGTCTCGATAGCTTCCCTTGGCTCAAAGGGCGCCTCGATCACCTGCGCCTGTCCGAGCTGCGCGATACCAGCACGCCCCGCAAAGAGCAGGCGGCGGAAGCCCAGCGGTTCGCCGACCTGCAGATCGGCTCGGCGCTGCTCGTTGCCATGCGTGTGCAGGGCAAGCCGGCGGGTTTTCTGGGACTGGCGCAGACCATGCCGCGCGGCGCCTGGGATGTGAATCTGCAGTTGCTGATGAAGCTCATCGGCACCAGCCTCGCCACCGGCCTCGAGCGCATCCGCATCGAAACGCGGCTCGCGAAGCTCGAAGAGCACAACACCCTTTCGCAGGCCGCCGCCAACGACGGCCTCTGGGACTTCGACGTCGAAAGCAACGAGGTGTATTTCTCGCCCCGCTGGAAAGCCATGCTCGGCTATGCGGACGAGGACATGCGCGGCTCGCCGGACTGGCGCAGTCTCGTGCACCCCGACGACCTCTCGCGCGTGCAGGCGGCCATTCGTGACCATGTGGCCGGCAAGATCCCGATCTTCGAAAGCACTCATCGCATGCGCCATCGCAATGGCGAATGGCGTTGGGTCGTCAGTCGCGCCACGGCGCGCGTGGACAAGCACGGACGCCTCTTGCGGCTGGTGGGGGTCGAGCTCGATGTCACCGAGCGCAAGCTCTACGAAGAGGCGCTGTTCCGGGAGAAGGAGAGCGCGCAGATCACCCTGCAGTCGATCGGCGATGGGGTCATCACCACGGATGCTCATTCCACGATCGACTACATCAACCCGGTCGCGGAGGAGCTGACCGGCTGGCGTCTCGAGGACGCCATGGGGCGGCCGGTCGAAGAGATCTTCCGTGCTTTCCACGAGGAGACCTGCGAGCCGCTCGAGAATCCGTTGAGCGTCTCCATCCGGCGCATCCGCCCCATCAAGTCCGTGCGGCCGATGCTCCTGATCCGTCGCGACGGCAATGAGTTGTATGTCGAGAGTACCGCCGCGCCCATCCGCGATGGGGCCGGCCACGTTGCCGGCGGCGTGCTCGTGTTCCACGACGTAAGCGAGTCGCGCGAGCTCAATCGGCGCCTTTCATATCATGCGAGCCATGATCTCCTCACCGGGCTGGTGAACCGGCGCGAGTTTGAAAGCCGCATGGAACGGGCGCTGAAGAGCGCCAAGGCGCGCGAGGCCTCCTATGCGCTGTGTTATCTCGACATCGACCAGTTCAAGATCGTGAATGACACCTGCGGCCACAGCGCCGGCGACGCGTTGCTCGGCCAGGTGGGCGCGCTTCTGAAATCCAAGGTACGCTGGCGGGACACGCTGTCGCGCCTGGGCGGGGACGAGTTCGGCATCCTGCTCGAAAGCTGCTCGCTGGACGAGGCGATGCGTACGGCGGAGACGCTGCGCGAGGGCGTGCGTAACTTCCGGTTCACTTGGGAAGATCGCGTATTCCGGCTCGGTGCCAGCATCGGCGTGGTGCCCATTACCGCGGATAACGAGGATGTGGCTTCCATTCTTTCCGCGGCCGACAGCGCCTGCCAGGCTGCCAAAGAGGGCGGCCGCAACCGCGTCCACAGCTTCGCGGAAAACGACATCGAGCTCATGCGCCGCCGCCGCGAGATG
>JAQGOC010000243.1 GCA_028293805.1 Gammaproteobacteria bacterium | reverse complement strand
CAGCGAGTTCCGGCACGAGCTCGAAGCCGACATCGAACCGTTCAAGGGTCTGCTGCTCGGCCTTTTCTTCATTGTCGTCGGGATGTCAGCCAATGTGGGCCTGCTGCTGTCGCAACCCCTCGCGTTGCTGGGACTCACGGCGGGACTGCTTGCGATCAAGCTCATCGCGGTCGCCCTGCTCGGCCAGCTCACGGGTCACAAGGGACCGTCCGCATGGCGTCTCGGGTTCACGCTACCCGCCGGAGGCGAGTTCGCATTCGTGCTGTTTACACTGGCGACGCGCCAGCAGATCCTCGATGCCCAGACGTCTGATCTGCTCATCTTCGCCGTCACGTTATCGATGATGCTGGGGCCACTGCTGTTGATGTTTCACGACGCAGTGGCAAGCCGCTGGCTGGAAGGACCCGCACAGCCGTTCGATGAAATCGACGAACGCGACATTCCGGTCATCATCGCCGGCTTCGGCCGCTTCGGCCAGATCGTGGCGCGCATTCTCCAGTTGAAGCGGATCCCGTTCACGGCGCTCGACAGCAACCAGACGCACGTCGACTTCGTGCGCAAGTTCGGCAACAAGGTGTATTACGGGGATGCGTCACGGCTCGACCTGTTACGCGCGGCAGGCGCCGAAACCGCGAAGATTTTTGTTCTGGCAATCGACGACGTCGACGCGTCCATACGGACGGCGCATCTGGTGCGCGCGCAGTTCCCGAAGCTGAAGATCTTCGCCCGGGCACGTAACCGTCAGCATGCGTTCGCGCTCATGGACGCGGGGGTGCGCAACATCATTCGCGAGACTTATCTATCGAGCCTCGACCTGGCGGCATCGGTACTCGAAGCCCTGGGCGAAACGAGTGCGTCGGCCCGCAATGTCGTGCGCAAATTCCGTCAACATGACGAAACCACCCTTGTCGCACAGTACGCGGTCAAGGAAGACGAGACGAAGCTCGTGGCCACCTCGCGCGAAGCCGCGCAACAGCTGGAGAAACTGTTCGAGGCGGACGAGGCGAAATCCGAGTAGCCGCAGCTCGCGGGCTCCTGCTGCTATCCTCGAACCATGGATGAGGCACGTCAGGTTCGGGACTTCTGGTTCGGCAAGCTGCCCATGACCGCGCAGGCCTTGAACCAGCGGCTCAAGCTCTGGTTCGCTGAAGATGCGCGCGCGGAAGTGCAGCATGACCGCGATGAAACGATCCGCGCGCGTTTCGGCGACCTCGTCGAGCGAGCGGCGGACGGCCAGCTCGCGAACTGGGCTGACAGCCCGCGGCGATGTCTGAGCCTCATCATCCTGCTCGACCAGTTCCCGCGGAATATCTACCGGGGCACCGCACGTGCGTTTGCCTACGACACGCAGGCACTAGGGCTTACGCTGTCCGGAATGCAGTCCGCCGCGGACGGTGCACTCGACGTCGTGGAACGCATTTTCTTTTACATGCCGCTGCAGCATTGCGAAGCGCGCGAGGTGCAGGACGAATCGGTCGTAGCTTATCGCCGCCTCCTCATCGAGGCCCCGCAGGAGCTGCGCAGCGCCTTCGAAGGCTCGCTGCAAGCGGCGGAACAGCACCGCTCGATCATCGAGCAATTCGGGCGGTTTCCCAATCGCAATCGCGTGCTCGAACGCGTCAGCTCACCGGCGGAGGAGGCCTGGCTGAGGACAGAAGGCGCCAGCTTGGGTCAATGAGATTCGGCAGGATCGGTCTGCCTCACTCGTGAACGAGCCGCTCGAGTCTACGCAGGCGCCGCTGTAGATCATGCTGTTCCTCGAGCAACTCCACGGCGAGCGCGGCACCGCTCGCATTCACTCCCAGGTCACGCATCAACCTGCCTACGGTGCGCAAGCGGGACAGCGCGGTTGCCGGAAATTGCCACTGTTCGGGCGCGTAGCCCCGCGGGGAGACAATCCCGAGATCGGCGAGCTCCACCACCGCGGTGAGCTCGATCCGGCAAAGTTGACAGATCTCCGTCGCGCCGATCCAGTCACCCTCACCCAGCAAGTGGGCTTCGAGCAGATCCATGGCATCGGTCATACGAGTCACCTCATAAGATCGGCGCGCGGATCGAAAGCGAGTATCCGGCGCATCTCCTCGTATAACGCCTGGGCTTCCGGCGAGTTTGCCGGCGGCACTACAACTTTGAGCTGCACGTATTGATCCCCTGGCGGCTGACCCGGAAGCCCACGCCCGCGCAGGCGCAGCTTCTGGCCGGACTGCGCCCCTGCCGGAATGTTCATTTCGACGGGCCCAGCCAGTGTTGGGACCGTCACGGGGCCGCCGAGTGCCGCCTCCCACGGAGCGATAGGCAAAGTGAGCGTGACGTCGCGGCCTTCGAGCTGAAACAGTCGGTGCGGCCGGATGTGGACTTCCAGATAGAGGTCACCCGCGCGTCCACCACCAGGACCAGGCTCGCCCTGTCCCCCCAGACGAATCGGCTGCCCTTCCGTCACTCCGGGGGGAATCGTCACGCGTACAGTATGAGGCCGTACTTCGAGCGTGCCGTCCGGCTTCAGCTGCGGACGCTTGAGCTCGAGCGTGCGTGTAGTGCCGGTAAAGGCCTCTTCCAAGTCGATCTCGACCACTGCGTGATGATCTCGACCCGGCCCCTCGCGCCGCCGGCCGGCCGACGCGAAAGGGCTCTCGCCGCCGCCACCGCCGCCCCTGAAGAGCGAGGAGAAAAAATCGCTGAACCCCTCTTCCTCGAAGACTTCCTCTTGGCCGGTCCTCTGGCCGGGGCCCCGCCGACCTGCACCGGGGCGCGGGCCCCCCCGAAATTCGAAGCCGGTGGCCCAATCCGGTGGCGGCCGGAACTGCTCGCCGGACTTCCATTCGCTGCCGAGCTGGTCGTAGGCCGCCCGCTTCTCCGGGTCCTTCAGGACCTCGTAGGCTTCCTGCACCTGCTTGAATTTCGCTTCCGCATCCTTCTCTTTGCTGACGTCCGGATGGAATTTACGGGCCAGCCGCCGGTAGGACTTCTTGATCTCATCCGCCGTGGCCGTGCGCGACACACCCAGAATCTTGTAATAGTCCCGGTATTCCATATTCCTCAGGTCATGCGGTTCGGCTCAGCGCGCCAGGGCGAGCACGTTACGCGCGCCCCTATTTGGGGTGCAAGATGGGGATGCTTTCTCCTCAGGCAAGAGCCGTTCACGGGAGCACGTTGAAACCGGCGCGGCCGACCCCAGTTCTTTTGCTTGCATCCAGTGAGCCGCCTCATGAACACCGCAACCGATACCGCCGCTGCACCTCTCATCGCCGCCTGCCCGCAATGTCATGCGGTGGTGCGCGTGCCGTCCGGCCGATCGGGCGAGCATCCGAAATGTCCGCGCTGCAAGTCCGAGCTCCTCGCGGGTAAGCCGGTGGCGCTGGACTCCGCAAGCTTCACCACGCACGTGGAGCGTACGACTGTTCCGGTCCTTGTGGATTTCTGGGCTCCGTGGTGTGGCCCGTGTCGGATGATGGCGCCGGTGCTGGAGCGCACGGCGCAGGATCGCGCCGCAAACCTTCAGGTTGCAAAAGTCAACACGGACGAACAACAGGAGCTCGCGGGACGCTTCAACATCCGCAGCATTCCGACGCTCATCCTCTTTCGCAACGGGCGCGAGATCTCGCGGCAATCCGGAGCGGTGGACGGTGGCGCGCTGGCACGCTGGCTGGACAGCTCGCTGGCTCATTAGGCGACAGCGCTCAACAAGCTTCCGGCTCAGCCCGATCGGGCGCGGCAGATGACGGTGACATGACACGTGCGCCGACTCGGTGCGAGAATGCGTCCCGCGTACCCAAGACGATGCAACTCGAGCAGCTCACAGCGCAGGATTGTGAGCAGCTGCGCATTCCATGCACTTCAGGACGAAGGCACGGATTTTGCACCATCGGCCCATGCTCGATACTGGTGCCAGCTCTTCCATAATGCGGTTATCCCGACCTCCGCCTCTGAGGAACCTGCGGGCGTTCTGCGTCGCTGCGCGGCATCGCAGCTTCAAGTTCGCCGCGGATGAGCTGTTTCTGACACCCTCGGCGGTGAGTCATCAGATGAAGGAGCTCGAGGACTCTCTGGGAGTGCGCCTGTTTGAGCGCAAAACGCGCGCACTCGAATTGACGACTGCGGGACATACGCTCCTCGATGAAGTGGGGCCGCTGCTGGAGGCTCTCGATCGCAGCCTTGCGCAGGTTGCGCGCCGCAACGGGCGGCAAACGCTGCGTGTGCTGCTGCCCCCGTTTTTTGCGAGCGAGCTGTTCATTCCGCGGCTCACGAGTTTCTGCGCCGCCCATCCGGAGATCGATATGCAGATCGATACCCGCGATCCGCGGCCGTCCATACATCCGCCGACCGCGGACGTCTCGATTCTGCTCGCCGACTCGGAACCGCAGGGGCTCACGAGCTGCCGGCTCTTCTCGCTGACCCTCACCGCGGTGTGCTCGAGGGAGCACGCTGCGACCGTGGCCCGGCTCGGGAGTGAAATGTTCAAACAGATGGCGCTCATCGTGCACAAGGCGCGGCCGTTCGCGTGGACGAGCTGGGCAGACGAGGTCGGTCTCCAAACGCCGGAGCCCAAGAATGTGATTGAACTCGACACGATGTCCGCTGTCGTACGCGCAGCGGAGCGCGGCATCGGCGTCGCGCTCGTCCCGTCCGTGCTGTGCGACGCATGGTTCCGCTCGGGCGCGCTGGTGCGGATTTTTTCTGTCGAACTTGCGACGAACGACACATATTTCCTCGTGAGCCGGCCGAAAGACGCCGAAAAGCCCGAGGTAAAGGCGATCACCCGCTGGGCGCGCGCGCAGTTCCGCAACCATCCGCAGAACTGATAGCAGTTATAAGCTCATGACTGTCGTTCACGAACCCTCCGCCACGGCGGCGCGTCTCTTCCCAAGTGAGCGCGAATCATGCATCGGTCCAATTCTTTTCGTTTGTCGGAACGTGTCAGGTTTCTTATCGTGCACTCACTCGCTGGGGCGCCGGCAGTGCGCTAACAGGATCTGACAGGAGTTCGCAACGATGTCTTCATACAGCCGTAACAGTCGTATGCCGTCCCAGGCGCTGCGCCTGTCCTTCGCGGCCGCTCTGCTGGCCGGCTCGGCCGCGCACGCCGCCGATCAAGCGCACTCGTTCGTGCTCACTGCATTCAGCAATGGCGCCGCCGGCCAGAGCATCGTGACCGGCGACTATGACGCCGCGGTCAAACAGCTCGACTCGAAGTCGCGCACGCTGACGCTGGACACAGCCTCCATCAGCACGAACCGTTGCGTTGCCTACTCGGTAACGAAGCACCTGGACGCGGCGCACAGCGCCTGCGACGCGGCGATCAGGGACGCCCAGCAGGAAATCGCCAATCTGCCCGTGTCCATGTCCTGGGCACGCCGCCAGTATCGCGACTACCTGGCGCTGGCCTATTCGAACCGGGCCGTATTCAACTGGCTGTCGAACAATTCGGCCGCCGCGCAACAGGATCTCAACAGGGCCTCGAGCCTGGCCCCCAAGGCCGATTTCGTCGCTCACAACCTCTCGGCCCTGCATAACCGCAACAACGCCGTAGCCCAGGTGATCGTGTCCCCGAAGAGCTGAAGGAGCGGGAGACGGGACGACTCTTGACCCCCTCGAGGGAAGTTTCGTCTCCCGCCTCCCTCTCGCGCGCCAGCGCGCGGGAGGGCTTATCCGAGGTTCCACCCGCGAACCCGGGTATGAGTAAAGAACCGAAGGCGGCCGGGCCCCTTCGTAAAGTTGACTGGAGCGGGAGACGCAAGTGTTACTTGACCCCCTCGAGGACACGCTTCGTCTCCCGCTTCCGGTTAGGTCTCCAACTCCTCGATCGTGCGCGGCCAGTCGTCCTTGAGAAGCCGCGATAACGAGCGATCCGCGAGTATCCGCCCGCCCGTCTGGCACCGCGGGCAATAGTTGGTTTCGTTTTCGGCGTAACGGATCCGCTGTACCGCAGTTGCGCACACGGGACAGGGTTTGCCAAAGCGCCCGTGGACGGCCATCTGCGGCCGGAAAGCCGTGACCTGCTCCGGAAACGCAGCGCGAGCCTGCGCCCGCAGGCGCTCAGTCCACTCGCCTAACACGGCGCGGACCGCCTCGTACAGCCGCCGTAAGGCTTCTGCATCCAGTTTCCGGGTGAGCGCGACAGGCGACAGGCCGGCGCGATGGAGGATCTCGTCCGAGTAGGCGTTGCCGATTCCGCTGAACGTACGCGGATCGGTCAAGGACCGTTTGAGTGTGTGATTCTCGCCGAGGAGCCGGGCGCGAAACTCCTCGAAGGAGGATTCAAGGACCTCGAGGCCGCCGGGATCGCTGGCCGCGAGCTGTTCGCTCGTCGCGAAGACATATAAAGAGGCGCGACGCTTCTTCCCGGCCTCGGTGAGCGTCAGAGTACCGGTGTCGAACCCAAAGTACGCCAGAGCCGCGCGTCCTTTTGCCGGTAAGGGATGTGGGAACCAGTGCAGTCGGCCGGCGATCATCAGGTGCATGACGAGCCAGTGGTTGCCTTCGAAGCCGATGGCGATGCGCTTTCCCACGCGCCTGAGTCCGACCACGCGCCGTCCGTAGAGTGCTGCTATGGGCGGATCGAAGGTCCGCAGGAGAAATGGGTGGGTGAGGCGCGTCGATTCCAGCCGCGCATTCCGCAACCGCTGCTCGAGAGCCTCTACGTAGACGGTGATGTCCGGCAGTTCGGGCATGGCTGCGGGCGAACAAACCTCAATCGCGACCGGGAGCGGCGTCAGTGGCTCGGGGAAGTCGCTTCCGCAGTTTCAGCTAAACCCACAACAGCGACAGCGTCGGCCGGATCGAACGTCGGCTGCGTGAGCGTCATTTCCGCGATAGGTCCGTAGACTTTGACCTGATCACGGATTTTGGCCGCGTCGCCCACCAGCACAATGGCAAGCGCATCGGGCGTCGGGAAAGCCTCGTCGATGACGGTGCTCGCATCCTGCAGCGTGACTTTGCGTAAGGTCGGAGCGTAGTTGTCGATGTAGTCCGGCCCAAGGCCGTAGAGCTCGATCTCGCCCAGTGCGGCCGCCCAGTCGGTGGCTGTCTCGAAACTGAGCGGATACTGGCCAAGCACATAGGCGCGCGCCGAATCCAGCATTTCCGCGGTTACTCCTTCTTGCTTCAGCCGGGTCAGCGTCTGCAGCGACAGATCGATGGCCAGGGCGGTGCTTTCGGTTTGCGTGAAAGAGTGAATGGCGAATTCACCCGGCACGGTGCCGCGCGCAAAGCCGGAGCGCGCGCCGTAGGACAGGCCCGATTTGATCCGCAGCTCGGTGTTGAGAATTGACGTGAACCGGCCGCCGTAGAGAGTGTTCACCAGATCGAGTGCGGCACGTTGCGGATAGCGCCTGTCCACCCCGACGTTGCCGATCCAGAAGTAAGTCTGCACGGAACCCGGCGAATCGATGAGAAGCACGCGGCGGTCGCACACCTTGCGGGGTCGCACGAGCTTCGGGGCCGGAGCTGCTGCTGTCCTCCAGCCCGCAAAGAGCTTGGACACCGTGCGCTTCAGCCACACCGAGTCGACATCGCCGGCAAACACCAGCGTGAGCCGATCTGCGCCGAACTGCGCAGCGTAGTAGTCGAGTACATCACGCTGCGTAATCGCGGCAAGCGACGTCTCGCTGCCGATTACGGGACGTCCATAAGGATGATTCCGGAACAGGAACGCTCGCCCGTAGAGGCCGATGAGCTCCGATGGATCGGAGTCCTTCGCCGCCTTGATCATCTCGATGTGCCGCGAGCGCAACGTCGCGAGCTCTTCATTCTCAAACCGCGGATGCAGCAACGCGTCGCTCAGCAACTCCAACATCAGATGCTGATCGCGTGCGAGGAATTGCCCGCGGATGCTGATCGACTCTGCGCCGGCACCGGCATTGAAGCTTCCGCCAACGCCCTCTACAGCGTCAGCGAAAGCGAACGCATCGCGCTTGCCGGCGCCTTTTTCCAGCAATCCCGCCGCCAGCGAGGCGACGCCCGGCTTGCCCGGACGATCGCCGAGTCCACCTCCGCGCAGTACCGCATTGAATGCGACCAGTGGCACATCCCGGCGCGGGACAATGACCAGAGTGATGCCGTTGTCGAGCACGAAGCGCTCATGTGTCGGCACGTGCACGCCACCGCCGCCGGTCTGCGCCAGCACATAGCCGGTACCGCGTGGCGTACCGATGGAGGTCGCCGCGGCCATCTTGAGGAGGAAGCGAGCGATCATGCTTCCGCGCCCTCGCTTACATCCAACTCCACGTTCGCATCGTCGTCGTCGTTCTCATCCGCGTCGTCGGATGCAGGCACGAGGACGCCCGCGGTACGTCTGCGCCGATCGAGGATCTCGCGAGCTACCGCGTGAACCTCCTCGCGCGTGACCTTGTCGAACTTCGCGGGAGCATCGAACAGCTTGGCCCAATCGCCGTGAAATACTTCGTACTCCCCCAGGAGCTGCGCTTTGCCGTCAATGGTCGCCAGTTTTTTCCAAAAGCCCGCGGCGGTGAGATTCTTGGCGCGGGACAGCTCAGCCGTCGTCACGCCGTGTTTCACCACGTCGGCGAGCACCGCGTCGAGCACCTTCTGCACCTCTGTGGGATCCGACCCTTCCGGCAGCGTCAGATACAACCATAACAGTCCCGGATCGAAGCCTTCCTGCCAGTGACCGCTGACTTCGATAGCGACTTTCTTGTCTTCGACCAGCGATCGATGCAGGCGCGACGCATCTCCATCGACGAGAATCGACAAGAGCAGATTCACCGCGGGCCCGCGCGCATCCGCCGCCGCCGGGGCCTTGTAGGCGTATTGCAACAAAGGAGTCTGCGCTTTGCGCCGGACGACGACGAGCCGCTCGCCGATCTGCTCCGGCTCCTGCGTGCGAACCGGGGCAGGCGCTGGCTGGCGCGGCAGCGGCTCGAAATACTTTCGGGCGAGTGCAAACACCTGCTCCGGCACGAGGTCCCCGGCAAGCACCAGTGTCAGATTGTTGGGCGCGTAGTAGGTCTTGAAGAATTTCTGCAGATCCGACATCTGCCACGATTGAATGTCCGCGGGCCAACCGATGATCGGAAACTGATAGGGATGCGCGACGAATGCGGTCGCCTGCACCTGCTCGCCGAGAAGTCCCTGGTTGTTGTCTTCCACGCGCAGGCGTCGCTCGGAATATACGACGCTGCGCTCGCTCTCGATCACCTGCGGTACGAAGGCGAGGTTTCCTACGCGGTCAGACTCGAGGTCAAACACCAGATCCAGAGCACCGTGGGGAAACCAGTCCTGGTAAACGGTGACATCGTCACTGGTGAAAGCGTTATTGGCACCGCCCTGCGCTTCCATGAGGCGATCGAACTCGCCCGGCTGGCGGCGGGTGGTGCCGTTGAACATCATGTGCTCGAAGAAGTGCGCAAGGCCGGTAATACCCGGTGCTTCATTGCGACTGCCGGCACGCACCCAGTTGTAAAGCGCGACGTTCGGGATGTCATGGACGGGCCAGACGATCACTTTCAGACCGTTCGCCAGAGTCGTCGAGCGCACGGCGTCACGGCCCGGCACGCCCGCGGCCGGTACGCCCACAGCCGAGCTGGCCGGCGCGCTCGGCGAACCTAAGTTCATGAAAAGTGACGCAAAACGATTCTTCATGGCGATACAGTCTAACGGGGCTAGGGCTGACAATGGGTGCAGGCGCCACCTACTGCAAGGGTGTAGCGCATCCTGTCGACCTCGGTGCCGTGCTTAAGTTGCAGCACGGCAGAAAGTCACGCCCAAGCCTCAAAAACACGGGGAACAGCAGCGGTCGATTTGACATCTTGCGGCGCACGCGTCGACCGCGCTCTTCTCCCTAGCACGCCGTAGTCCCAGCAGGAGCCGGGATGCGGCGCCTCAGGCGGGCCGTCATGCCCCCTGGGGTCATGGCCGAGCCGCAAGCCCGATCCGTGACAGCCAAGTTATTGTTCCAGCTCGCGTTGTTGTAGTCGCAACCGCGTCCCGTCCTGTTCGATGCTGGCCCAGGCGGGTGCGGCGCATTGTGTTTACCTGGGAATCGAGCATGTCAGCGGGATGGGAGTCTCTGTTGATTCCGCAATGCCTGGAAATGCGTACAGGTCATTTGGCTTGAACGGGCATGCCGTAATGACAATCTCAACATGTTGGTTTCGCCGCTGCCGGCGACACTGCCTGCGGCTCGAGCGCAATAAAAAAGCGCCGCGAGCGGGGAAGTCGCATCGCGGCGCCCGAGGAAGCGAACACCGGGGAAGTTGTTCGCAATTCGAGTGCGGCGCTCATTGACTCGCCGCACGCAGGAGCTAAAGCAAGGGCTGTGCCAAGCTTGGCAATCCTTTTGGAACAATGACTTACGTCAGACCCGAGGCTTCCGGGCGGGTGACGTGAATTGTCAGCTTTGGACCGAAGGCCGCGTGTCAGGTCAGTCAGATGTCAGTGCGGCAGCACCGGCACACAGGCCTGCGCCTGTTTTTTCAACGAATCGCAGATCGCGCGCGCGCGGGTCTCGTCGGCAACCCGGGCCTGCAGGCGGAAGAGCGCTCCGGCAGCGGTGTTGGTGGAAACAACGTGCGGAGCAAGACCGCGCATTTCCGAGCCAAAACGCTCTGTCAGTTGCTGCCATTGATTCGTGGCGGCACTTTCGCTACTGAAGGCCCCAAGCTGGACGCCATAGCCCGTCGACGAGTCGGACGAGGCGAGTTGCCCCGGGCTCGATGCCGCCGTCATGGCGGAAACTGCGCGCATGGTGGACGACGACGGATCCGCGCGGGCTGTCCGGGAAGGTGCTTCCGGCGCTACGGCGGCTTCACCGGCCAACGCCCTTGCAGATGTTGCAGTCGCGGTTGCCGCCGAGAATGGCGCCGCAAAGGATTCCGACGCTGGCGTCGTCGCGTTTGCAGTCGCGGGCGGTTCCGATGCTACCGCCCTTTCTGGTACCGCCGACGCAGCTGTGCCCGACGACCCCGCCAGTGACCCGGCCAGCGGCGACCCGCCCAGCGAGAAGTTCTCGATCCGGATACGGGCTTCCTGCGCCCATTTGCCATTCGGATGCTGCGCGAGAAACTGCCGATAGGCCTCCGCCGTATCTGCGCCGCCGACGCGCTGCCATTCGCGGTCTTCCGAAAGCTGCGCGACTCGCGTATGAGCCTGCGTCGCCAGCTCGCTCTCCGGATGCCGCTCGAGGAATTGACCGTAGCCCTCGACCGTATCGGCGGCCTCAGCGGAGCGCCAATCCTGCTGCTCACGGCTGCACGCCGCTGCCAGGGACACCAAGACCAGGAGCAGCGTAATTTTTCCTGCACGGAATGTGAGCATCAGCGACATCCTCGGACCCGGGCCACGGGCTATTCTATGACCAGAGCGTAAAGTCGGCGCGCTTACCGCCGCTACTAATGTACGGCTCGCGCCTCTCGAGGCGCTGGAGTCGAAGCGCGGTGCGCCCGCGACGCAGCCCAGAGGATTGTCGATGAGCGATACACCGAAACGCCGCCTGATTGACCAGATCGGCGTCTCGCCTACCTTCTTGGCCGAAGGCTGCCACTTCACCGGGGACATCGAAACCCGCGGGCCGCTGGTCGTCTGCGGCACTATCCGGGGCGATGGCCGGATCGGCGGCGCGTTGAGCATGGCCGCGAAATCCCAGTGGGAAGGCGAGATCCACGCACACGCCGCGGTGATCGCAGGACGGATTTCGGGACGACTGGTGGTTGAAGAAAAGCTGGAAGTCGGCGCCACCGCCGTCATTCGCGCAGACATCATCGCCCGCAGCATCGCCGTCGCCAAAGGCGCGGTGATCGACGGAGAAGTAACCGTCACGAGCGGCCAGCCGGTGGTGCAGTTCGAAGAAAAGCGCGGCACGCGCTAGCAGCCCGTGTGGCGCCTGAAGTACGAGGCGCTGCAACCTGAGTATCTATTCTGTGACCGCGCACATCTGCCCGCCCAAAGCCCACTATGGCGCGGACCGTGGCGTTGGGTGATCTACGAGGTTGACACGCTTGGCGCGGTACTCGATCTCGCTGCAAATGGCGCGGACTTTGTCGTGACGAAAGATGTTCGTTCGCTGAGCGAAGCCATGCGTACCCAGGCAGCCCTCGCGCGCGCCGAAGCTACCCCGGCGAGGGTCACGCGCTCGTGAGTATCGAGCCCACTTCGTCGTGTTCGACCGCGCTATCGAGTTCCGCGACGATTCTTCGCTCGACCCAACTCGGACCGGCCAGACGCTCGAGAAAGCCGCAGTGTCCGCCGAACCGCGTCACCGTGAGCTGCAGGCATGAGGGTCGTGCGAGGCGCTCGAGGCTATGCGCCGGGATGATTGGATCATCGAGCGCGGTGATGATGCTGGCGGGTACTTCCAGGCGCGCCAGGCGTCCCCCCGTGATCGAATACCCGTTCAGATAGTCATCGAGGCTCGGAAACTCCGTGAAACGGCGCACCAGCTCCGCCGTCATACGCCGCAGGTCCGCCAGGCGCCCGAGCTCGCGGAAGTCGTAATCGCCCGGCCAGACCGCCTGCTTCTTCAGTAGCGAGCGCATCCATTTGCGCACGAAATACAGCTGATAGCCGGGCATGCCGTGCTCGAGCGCGATCAGCGTCTCGCCGGGATCGAGCACCGGAGAGACGGCAATGACTCTGGCGACCTTGAGGCCGGCCTCGCCCGCCTGGGCCGCCACGCGCAACATGAAGTTGCCGCCGAGCGAAAACCCGACCAGATGCAACGGTTTGCCCGGAAAGAGCCGCTGCAGGCTGCCGACCGCCCCGACGACTTCGGGCAGACGGCAGGAGTGGAACAACTCCCGATTGAGATGGTGCGTGTCCCCGTGATCGCGCAGGTTGAGCCGCACCACCTCGAAACCACGTTCGAAAAGCTGTTGCGCCAGAGAGAGGATATAGAGCGACTGTGCGCTGCCTTCCCATCCGTGCAGGAGCACTGCGAGCCTCCCTGTACTGCGCTCCGGACTCGAGTAAAAACATTGCAGACGGACGCCGTCGCCGCAGTCGAGCAGCATCTCTTTTTCCGCCATGACCACCGGCGCCGCGCGCCGCGCAATCGGACCACGACGCGCGAACGTGCTCGCCAGCATGGACTGCAAGTGGCGGTTGCGTAGCCAGCGCGGCGGCTGGAAGTCGTCGTCAGGAAAATTCACAGCAAAGGGCAGCGGAACGTTCAGCGAACACGGATCTCAATGCGATTGTTGGCAACGCCGGCGCGGTTCCATTCCCCGGCCGTGAGATCGTTCGAGACTGGTGGATACGGGATGGCAGTGATGGCGGGGTCACCCACGGACGATTGCACCTGAAGCGAGCCGTGCGTGGAGTGCCGGACGTCGCCCACGAGATTGGCCAGCGCAAGCGGAGTTCGCTGCGCAGGTGACAGGGCATCGTCAGAGGGGTTGCCGACCACATCGCATTTTGCGAAAAGCGCCTCGTCCGGCGCAAGTGAGAAACCATCAGCCGCGTTGCCGAAGAGACAGAAGCGCCCCGCGAAAGTCTTGATATCCACCACACCGTTTACGTTTTCCCTGGCGAGACGATACACAAGCTGGCGAACGGCTTCGAGCCGTAAGCCGCCAAGAGCATCCGCGCCATAGGGAACCTGCACAACCGTAGGCTTTGACTCGGTCGGGAGCCCCCTTCTCGTCCCCACCAGGGCGGCCGCTGCCGCCGGTGCTGCAGGTTCCGCTGGAGCGGCGCCGAGCTCAGTCCCGGAGATCGGGGCCACAGCCGTCCCAGAGCGCTCCGGCGCTGTCATGCCGGCGCCTACGGTACCTCCGGCTGACGGACTGCCGAGGGCTACCGGGTTAGCGGCCACCGCGCCGCGCAGCTGCGCAAGCTCGACCGTCACCGTATCAAGGAGATTCACGGCCCGCCACCACAGCAGGGTGCTGCCCAATGCCACTGCCAGAGCAACGCAAGCCACCACCCACACCCAGGGTACCGGCGGCCGGGGCGGTGGCACGGCCACAGCCGGCGGCGGAAGCGCCTCGAGCAAGAGAGCCCGCACCTCGGTGGTGATGCGTTCAGTCTGCGTGTCGATGCCGGCCACCAGAGCGCGCCGCAGCTCGGCGAACTGTTCTCGCAATGCCGTTGCCGTCAGCGCCACGGGAGCGCCCGCATCGCCGGGAACGACCTGGTGCGGCAGCACCCTTTCCGG
This sequence comes from Gammaproteobacteria bacterium, assembly GCA_028293805.1. Lineage (GTDB taxonomy): Bacteria > Pseudomonadota > Gammaproteobacteria > Steroidobacterales > Steroidobacteraceae > 13-2-20CM-66-19. The sequence goes on along the minus strand of JAQGOC010000243.1, from coordinate 4,586 downwards.
ACCCGGCACATTGATCGGCTTGAACGTCGTCTGCTCCGAGTGGCGCCGGTCGGCCACCAGGTGCAGCTGGTAGAGCACCTTGGAGACATCCGCCTGCTTGATCGTCTTCGGCAGCACACCGACCGCCCCGAGCGCCCGGGCTTGCCCGAGGTACAGCTCTCCTTCCTGGGAGGTGTACATCATGATCGGGATTGTGGCGGTGCGCGGATTGTTCTTGATGGCCTGCACGGCCTGGAAGCCATCCATGCCTGGCATCAGGTGATCCATGAAGATCACATCGGGCCGGTGGCTCGCCAGATACTCGATGGCGGATTCGGCGTTATCCGCGCTATCGACGTCGAGCTCGAACTTCTCGAGGATCCGCGCCAGGAACAGGCGAGCGGACCTGGAGTCGTCGACAATCAACGCCCGCTTCGCCCCCATGCCCGCTCCAAACACCTGGACTTCCAGTTTGGAGCAAAGTGTAGCGCAGAACGCCCCGTCTTCCAGTTGTCGCGAGCGTGCGACGAATCGGCAGTCAGGCAGTTACGCCGGTGGCACGCGGAGCAAGGCGGATGGTGTCGTAGAGCTCGGCGAGCCGCCGTGCCATCAAGGCAGATGACCATGTCTTTGCATACGCGCGCCCGCGCTCGCCGAGCTCCTTTTGCAAGCTCGCGTTCTGCAGTACCTGAGCCACGGCGGCGGCGAACGCATCCCGATCCTCGTCTACGACCAACGCGCCGCAACCGGGCTTGAGAATCGAACGAGTGCCGAGCTCCGCTGTCGAGACAACCGGCGCTCCCTGCGCCATCGCTTCGAGCAGCACGAGCCCCTGGGTTTCGGTGCGGGACGCGAAAGCAAACACGTTGGCCGCCGCATAACAGTCGAGCAGCGTGGTGTGGCGATCGAGATATCCCGCAAAGTGCACATCGGCAGCCAGCTTCAGGCTCGCGACGAGTTGCCGCAACGGCTCGCGGGCGGGGCCTTCGCCGGCAATGACCAGCATCGCGTTGGGGACGGCCTGCCGGACTTTGGCGAACACCTGCACGAGAAACTCGATGTTCTTCTCATGCGCGACACGCCCGATGTAGGTGACCAGAGGCCGATCGAGCGGCAGGCCCGCCTGCACGCGGAACCGGTTGCCGTCGCCGGCCCCGAAGCGATCCGCGGCAAGCCCGGTCGGCACCACATGAATCGGGGTCGAAACGCCATACGCCAGAAGGATGTCGCGCATGGGGTCAGACGGGGCAATCAACGCTTGTACGTCGGCGCACTGCGACCGTGTGAAACCTCTTGCCAGGAAGCGACCAATGCTCCTGGGCATGACTGGAACGTAATGGTGGAGGTATTCCTCAAAGAATGTGTGATACGTGGCGACACATGGAATATTCGCGCGCTTGGCGAAGCGCGCGCCGGCGTAGTGCGCGACGAAAGGTGTATGGATATGGACGACATCGAATTCGTCGCGCGGCAGACTGTCGAGAGTGCGTCTCAGAGCACCCCAACGCATGCGGCGATCTTCCGGATCGCGCGGGATCTTTCCCGACGGGACACGCTGCAAACCGGGCTCGTCGTCCGGGTTTCCCGAGTCGTACTGTGGCGCGACCAGCGTGGTCTCTACCCCGCAGTTTGCGAGGTCCTGCCGAAAGGTTCTGATCGAGGTTGAAACGCCATTGACCCGTGGGAAGTAGACGTCCGAAATGAAGAGGACGCGCACGCGGTTCAGACTAACGTGCAACCGAGTTCGGCAAGGGACGCACCGATGGCGGCGCCTGCCAGCACATCAGTCGGATAGTGCAGTCCCAGCACGACGCGTGAGCCCGCGATCAAGGCGGCCAGCGGCACCAGAATCCAGCCGAGCTCCGGAAAATGCATCGTGGCCTGCCACGCGAAGGACACCGCATGCAGCGTGTGCCCGGAGGGGAAGCTATAACGGTCGAGAGGCGCCATCGCCAGATCGATGGTCGTGTGGGTGATGAACGGCCGCTCGCGGACGAAGATGCGCTTGAGAAACTTGTAGATCGCCACGCCCAGGGCGCCCGTGAGCGCCATGACGATCGCGGGCTTTACGGCGACGGCACCGTAAAGGGCCGGCAGCAGCGCCAGCAGCACGTACCAGATGATTCCGTCCCCGAGGCGGCTCGCGATCTGGAACAACCGGCGGGGAATCGCAAACGATGCGCCGCGATTCAGCTTCCTGCAGATGCTGTACTCGGCGGCGTCGACCCGCGCCATGAACGTGTTGAACCCAGCTTTCATGTGGCCTCTTGAGCTCGCCGGCAGTGCCGCAGCAGGCAAGCTTCTGACCGGCACAGCCTCGTCCCCGCCCACGTCAGTCGGGTGACACAATTGTGAAAGTTTTTTTGCGACAGGGGTTTGGCTGCTATTTCGTGTGTCGTACCTCACAAAACAACTGGAAGGATGCCACATCTTGGGTTATTGGCGCTGACAGCGGCCCGCCAGCCGTGCCTGCTGGCCATCCGGCACTCCAATGCTCGAATCGCGCACTGGTTCCCGCTTCAGTCAGCGAGCGCGCGCCGCCTTCATCACCGCAGTGGCGAACCGCTCTGCCGAGGCGGTCGCGTAGGCAAAAAAGAGCGACGGCTCCGTCAGCTCGAGTTCGAGCACGCAGGGCTCCCCCGCGGCGCCGCGGATGAGATCGATACGGGCATACAGCGGGGCGCCGAATGGGAGAGCGGCCAGCACCCTATCCGCAAGTTGCAGCTCGTCCGTGCCCGGCGTGCGCGGACTGATTTCCTCCGGGGCGAACAGGCCTATTGCCGGTGACGCCGCGGCGCCGGGTGGCAGCAACGGCCCCTTGCGGATGGCGTGGCTGAAGCGGCCGGCGAAATACATAAGAGCGGTTTCGCCGTCCGTATCCACACTCTCCAGGTACGGCTGCAGCAACACGCTGCGCCCTGCATCCAGCAGCCGCTGGGCGTGTGCCTTCGCGACTTCGATCTCGGTGCGTGCGTAACGTTGCGTGTCACGCGAGCCGGCGCCCACAGAGGGCTTGACGACGAGATTCGCGCAATCATGGCGCGCCAGAAACTGGGTCAATGCCTGCCGAGCATTCTCGCCCGGCTCGATGAACGTGCTTGGTACCACGGGTACGGCGGCGCGCGCGAGCTCCGCGAGGTAGTGCTTATCCGTATTCCAGCGGACCACCTGAGCCGGATTCAACAGGGTCGTGAGGCCCGAGGTGGTCTCGACCCACGCCAGGAACTCCTGCAGCCTATCGGTGTAATCCCACGTCGAACGCAGCAGGGCGAGATCGAATGACGCCCAATTGACCTCGGGATCGTCCCAGTCGGCAACATGGACCTCGGCACCGGCGGTGTCCAAGGCCGCTTCGAGTGGCGGCAAATCTTCATCGAGACCGCGAGCGGCGCGCGCGGTCACCAGGGCAATCACGGGCTTCACTCTCTGATTCCGCTGCCTCGGTCCATCAGCATGACCGCCGTAACGAACAACGCCACTGCCGCAGCAATCATCAGTGTGAACGCGAGCCAGACGTTGACGTCGGAGATACCGAGAAAGCCGAACCGAAAAGCGTTGACCATGTGAAGGATGGGATTCACGTAGGAAAGTGTCTGTGCCCAGCCCGGCAGCAGGGTGACGGAATAGAACACCCCGCCGAAGTAGGTGAGCGGGGTGAGGACGAACGTGGGAATCCAGTTCACCTGGTCGAAGTTCTTCGCGAACAGGGCGTTCAGGAACCCGCCCAGCGAGAACGTGATCGAAGTCAGCAGGACCGCCGCCACGATGACCAGGGCATGGTGGACATGCAGGTGCGTGAACAGGAGCGACACAATGGTCACCCCCGAACCGACCAGCAGTCCGCGCAACACGCCGCCCGCGACGTAGCCGGACACGATCACCCAGCTCGGCAACGGCGAGACCAGCATCTCCTCGAGGTGCTTGCCGAACTTCGCACCGAAGAAGGAGGACACCACGTTCGCGTACGAGTTGGTGATGACCGCCATCATGATGAGGCCGGGCGCGATGTACTGCATGTACTCGAAGCCGCCCATCGCGCCGACGCGCCGACCGATCAAGCTGCCGAAGATTACGAAATACAGCGTCGCAGTCACCGCGGACGGCACGATCGTCTGGCCCCAGATCCGGATGATGCGGCCGTACTCGCGAATGACGATGGTCTTGAAGCCAATCCAGCGGATGACGCCGAGATCGATCGGTGGGGCTACGGTTTCTTGCGCCACGGAGCTCATCAGGGGTGGCCTGCCTGCCGCCGTGGCGCCACCGCTGTTTCTGCTGTGCTCGTCAGCGCGCCGGAAACGGCGTTGGCGAGAGCTTTGCCGCCGGCGGCGCCCGCGTGTCCCTCGACGAGCCGCATGAAAATCTCTTCGAGCCGGTTCACCTTGTTGCGCATGCTGAGCACCTCGATGCCAAGGGACGACAGGAGCGAGAACACCTCGTTGAGGTTTTGCTCCCTGGCCATTTCGATCTCGAGGGTATGGCTGTCGATGAGCGCCGTGCCATAGCCCGCAAGCTCAGGCGCGGCGGCCAGCGAGTTACGCAGGTTGAAGACGAACGTCTCGGTGTTGAGCCTGCGCAGCAGGCTGCTCATGCGATCGCGCTCGACG
>JAQGOC010000250.1 GCA_028293805.1 Gammaproteobacteria bacterium | reverse complement strand
CCAGCGGGCATACGCGGCCGCAGGTTCCAGTATTGGCGCTGCTGTTTTGTCGTTCATCACGTCAAGCCAGCCGCTCGAGGCCCGGCTCCAACGCAATCGCATCGAGGTGTGCGAGCGCCAGCAGCTTGTCGCAACCGTCCAATCTCACCCGCGCCGTGGCGACGCCACAGGCGGCAAACCATTCGGCCAGGTCCGGATCGGCAATCACGGGCTCCCCGTTTCGTATGACAGCGCGCAGCTCCCGCCGACCCGCCGCCAATAGCTGTTGATAAGGGTCTCCGCCACCATCGCGCAGAACCAGCATGTCGGCGTGCTGCCCAACCTGAAGGTCGCCGACGAGAGGTGCACGAAGAACGCGGGATGCGTCGATCGTCACTAACTGCAACAACTCACGCGGTGTCAGGTCGCTATGTGCCGCCGCCACACGCAGCTCGTCCAGCAAGTCGCGCGCGCCGCTCAGCCGTGAATCGCTGCCAAGCGCCAGGCGGCCCGCAGCGAACAGTCTTCGTGGGTCGAGCGTCCTGTGCAGGATAGCGAGATTGCTGCTCGGACACCAGATGACTGCCCCGCCGCGCTCAATGACCAGATCGATATCTGCTTTCGTCAGGCCGACACCATGAACCAGAACCGTGTTATGGGCCACACACCCCAATGCTTCCAGCGTCGACAGCTCAGACGCGGCGATGGCGTCGGTTCCCTCGGCGAGGTGGATGATCCACGGCTGCCCCGTGGGCGTCGCCCTGAAGCTCTCTACGACCGGTGGGCCGTATTGCGCTGTTTGCGTCGGAGAGTTGGCTCCCAGCCCCAGCGAGTGGCTCCACCCGAGATCGCGCAACACCCTGACCGGGAATGTCGGACTATCGAGCGAGGCGTGCCAGGGATCGTGATGCACGACCGTGGTCGCGCCACAGAGCAGATTCTTGAGACCGCCTTGGAGATGGCGCAGCTCTTTTGCAACCGCAGTTGCGGCGGCCACTGCGGGCGCGCAGAAGTGAGCGTGAAAGGCGGCACTCCAGGCGTAGCTGTTCGGGAACGGACCGCCGTGCGGCAGCGGAGGAATGCTGTTGAGGTGAAGGTGATCGTGAGCATTGATCAAGCCGGGAAAAATCAGGTGATTGCCGAGGTCGAGCTGCCATGCGTTCCCCGGAGGCCGCGTTCCCGAAATACGTCCGTCGCACAGGAACAGGGGCGAACGACGAATTTCGCCGGGTAGCACGAGCGTCGCTCGACGGATGATCATGTTTCGCATGGTAACCTCGGCAGTGCCGCAAGGTGTAGAACTGAACCTCGCGAAACACGTCCGGCTTGCGCCGGCCTACCGCCCCGACATCGACGGGTTGCGTGCGATCGCGGTGGTAGCGGTAGTCTTTTCCCCTGTGGTCGATCGCCATAGAGGAGCAGTTTTACCTCATCTACCCGATCGCGCTATTCGTCATCAGCAGACGCCGACCATCTGTCGTGGTCCGGCGCGCAGTTCGTTTCGAGCGCAATTGATGGATGTTTTCAGGATGCCGCGCCCCTCATGTCGAGGTGACTAGTGGCAGTGCTTGCGCATCGCGACCAGGAAATAGCCGCATGAGCGTCTTGTCCAACATGAAGGTAGGGGGTGAAAAATACCCGGCCTTGACCGGTGTGCGGGCCCTGGGCGCCACGGTCGTGTTCTTCGATCACTTCCCGTTGTGGCCGGACCAGCACCTCACACTGAACGTGATGGCGTTCTTCTTCGCCTTGAGCGGCTTCCTGATCGTCCGTATCTACTATGAGCAGGCCGAGCTGCGGCGCCGGTGGCTGGCAAAGTATTTCGTGAACCGCTTCGCACGCATCTATCCGGTTTATTTCCTGCTGCTCAGCGTCGCGGTGTGTCTGCACCTTGATTTTCGGCCCTGGGTGCTGCTCAAGAATTACAGCCTGACACATGCTCTCTTTCTCGGCACGCCCCTGCTCATACAGCCGAGCTGGACGTTGACCGTGGAGGAATGTTTCTATTTCCTGGCCCCGGCGTTCATGGTTCTCGCCAGGCGCCGCAGCTTTGCGCTCGCGTTCGCGCTGGGAGGCCTGTTGCTGCCGACCGCGCTGGTCATCTCGAAGCTGGGCATCGGCTTTCTGCAGACACCGCTGTTCGTCCTGTCGACCACTTTCTTCGGCCATTGCGTCGAATTCTTCGCCGGTTTCTTTCTGGCGCTGGCCGTCATGAAGCTGGAAAGGAAAGGTCCCGTGCAGGTGTCCGCAAGCCGCTACACGCTCGGGGGTCTTGCCGGCGTGGTGCTGCTGGTCACCGCCATGGTGATCGTCTACCGGCATGTCCCGCTGAATCAGTCGGCCATCATCGCGATCAATAACTTCCTGATCCCCTGGCCCATCGTCCTGCTGTACTGGGGACTGATTCGGGAAAACACCGTGCTGGCGCGCCTGTTGTCGGGCCAGGTCGCCGGGCTCCTGGGCAGGAGCTCCTATTCGTTCTATCTGCTGCACACGCTCATCATCGGCTACCTGGGCGTGCCGCTCCTGGTGCGCATGACCGGTTACCGGATGCTGTGCGTGTTGCTCACGTTCGTCATCACCTGGCTGTTGTCCGTTGCGTTGTTCGTGCTCTATGAAGAGCCGGTGAATCTGTTCATACGCCGCAGATTCAAATCGAAAGACCGCTGGGTCGGTCTGCAGGCGACTCTTTTCCAGGTGAAACCGTAGCGAACCTGCGATTCTCGTGGATCTCCGGGTTTGAGCGCGGCATGATGGCGTCTGCCCCCCATGGGCTGCTTGCGGCGCTTGTTCCGGAGATGACGGTGAGCAAAACATACGGCGGCTGCCACTGCGGCAACATTCTCGTGGAGATCGAATTCACGCGCGCGCCTGCCACCTACAATCCGCGCGCCTGTGACTGCGATTTTTGTCGCAAACACGGCGCTTCGTATGTGTCCGATCCGCAAGGGTCCCTGCTCGTTCGAATCAAGAACGAGCTCGATAGCGGGAAATATCGCCAGGGAAGCGGGCAAGCCGAGTTCCTCGTTTGCAGCAATTGCGGGGTATTGGTCGGCGCTTTCTACTCGAGCGACGGGCGACTCTACGCCACAGTAAACGCAAGGATCGTGGACGGTGAGGTGAGTTTCGGAGCGGAACAATCCGTCTCGCCGAAAAAGCTGTCGGACGGCGAAAAGGTGGGACGCTGGCAGGACATCTGGTTTTCCAAGGTCAGTCTCGTTCACGATGGCGTATAGGTCGGTGCCGGCTGCGGATCGGATGGATCATGTGTGGTGCGTTGGAGAATTCGACGCCCCGCGACCGCAGCGTTTCGTACGCTGTTTCGCTGTCTTCGACCCGCAGGTAAAGGACGGATTCCGACATTGATACGTCGCCCTCCTGAGTGAGGAACAGGGGCGTGCCGCCGTTGTACAGATCGCTCCTCCCGGCGGCGGCGGAGTGCAAGCGCTTCTGTTGCGTCGCTAGCGCAGGGTAAGCTCGAGAAGGGTCCGATTGCCGCAGCTTTTCGTGAGTAGCACGATGCCGAGTGCGTCTGGCCACTAAAGCCAAGGCGTCAATGCGTTGCCTCGCGGAGGGCGGACCACACAGTCGGATGACGCTGCCCACCCGAATCAATGGAGACATTGCTCGGGTAAGTGACCGTCAGATCGGACCAAAAAGAGAAGCCGGGCGCGTGGCCCGGCTTCCACATTGTGGAGTCATCCGTTGCGCTACTTGAGGTCGAGCACCTGCATCGTCGCGGAGCCAAGGACGCGCCTGATTGTGCTGCGGGCGGCTTCCGACTGGTTCGCCGCAGCCACGGAACCTTCGATCTGCTTGGCGATCGCGTCGCCCTTTGCGATCGATCCATCCAGGGCAGCCCAGTTCTTGTAGGTGATCACCAGATACACGTCCGGGTCATCCGGCCTGCGTGGCTCGACCGTAAGCACCTGGTAGCTGACGATATAGCCGGCCTTCTTGGCAGCCTCCTGCTCTTGTTTCCAGGTAGTACTCAGCCACTTCATGTAGTCGTCGAACTTACCGTCTACCGTTCGGATGCTGGACACGTTGACTACAGGCCCTTCGGCGTAGGGATGGTCATCGGCGAACGCGGCAACACTCGTGCACGCGAGACAGGCGAACGCCGCAAGGGCGACAAAACGATGCTTGCTCATGATCGAATCTCCTCGAGTTATAGGTGTCAGTTGTGAGGAAAACGTGCGAGCCGGTCCCGTCCCGCGCACGCTGGCCGGCCAAACATACATACATATCCTACGCGCTTTTTTTTCTGACCCGCGGGAAGACCCCGCGCAACGCCGGAGGGAGTGCTCCACATTGGCGAGGCCGGCACGCAGCGACCTCCGATGGGCTGACTCGGCGGAGACACTCGCCCCAGAGCCGCCGCGCAGTGCGAGCTCGTTGACGGCGGAGTCCTTTACGACGGAGAACTCGAACTGTTCGGGTCGACCTGAGTCAACCCGTCCCCGTGGCTGGCCGGAATGCCGACACCGCTCGTTACCCCGACAGGTCTTGAGAGTCGGAAAGCGCTCACTTGGGTATCGACTGCCCTGACTCGACTGGGCCCGGGGAAGTGCCGGCGCGGACTGCAGTGATGGCGGACTCGATGTGTCCGGGCCGCCTGAGCTCACCGGCACCAGTTGGCGTATAAATGTGCTTTGCGTCATACCAAGATCGGATGCGAGCTATGAGCAATCATTTCCAGTTGCGCGTGTCGAGACGGGATGCCCTGCACTTTGGCTTGGCAGTGGGGGCGGGCACGGCTCTCACCATGCGGCGTCCGGCCTGGGCGCAAACGACTGCTCCGACGCAGCTTCCGCTGATCACGAAGGCGATCCCCGCCACGGGCGAGAAATTGCCAGCGGTCGGCCTGGGCACGGATCAGTTCCGCAGCAGCGAACGTGATGCCATTCAGGCTGAGATCCAGCGCCTCCAGCAGTTGGGCGGAACCGTAATCGACACTGCTGCTGCCTACGTCGATAGCGAGTCGCTCATCGGTGATGCGCTAGCTGCGCTCAATATCCGCGACCGCATGTTCATTGCCACAAAGTTGACTGCCAACGAGGCGGGTTCTTCCGGGCGCGGCGGGAAGGAGAGTTTCGACCGCTCGCTGGCGCGTCTCAAGACTCAACGTATAGACCTATTGCAGGTCCACAATCTCGAGGGC
>JAQGOC010000166.1 GCA_028293805.1 Gammaproteobacteria bacterium | reverse complement strand
GCGACCGCCTTCTCGGGCTCGCGGTTCGTGGCGCAGATCACGCGTACGTCGCTCGCTATGAGCTGCGTGCCGCCCACCCGCGTCACTGTGCTGGTCTCGAGCACCCGCAACAGCTTCACCTGCAGCTCCATCGGCATCTCGGTGATCTCGTCGAGGAAGATCGTTCCGCCGTTGGCGCGCTCGAAGAAGCCCTTATGCTGCCGGTCCGCGCCGGTAAAGCTGCCGCGCTCGTGGCCGAACAGCTCGCTCTCGATGAGCTGCGGAGCCACCGCGCCGCAATTCAGCGGCAGAAACGCAGCGTCGCGCCGTCGCGAGAGCTCATGGAGTGTTTGCGCGGCGAGCTCCTTGCCCGTGCCGCTCTCGCCTATGAGCATGACGGTGGCCGATGTTGGCGCCACACGCGACAGCTGATCGTACAACACCTGCATCCGGGGCGAGCTGCCCAGGATCCGGCCGAAGCGGCCGAGCTTGCGCAATTCCTCGCGCAGCGCACCGATCTCGTGCTGTAGAGCCGAGGTCTTCTTCGCGTGACGCAGCACCGCCTGCACCCGCTCGAGATCGGCCGGCTTCACGAGGTAGTCGCTCGCTCCAGCACGAAGCGCGGCCACCGCGCTGTCGACGGTGGCGTGTCCCGTGACGATGATCACCTCCGTGGCTTCGGGCTTTTCGAGCTCGCGCACGAGCTCGATACCCTCGCCGTCCGGAAGGCGAAGGTCCGTCAGGAGGACATCGGGGCGCTGCCGTCCGAGCTCGATGCGCGCGTCGCGCAGACTATGGGCTCGTGCGACCGTAAAGCCTTCCATGCGCGCGACTTCCTGCAACCAGTCCACGACATCCGCATCGTCGTCGACTATCAGAGCGTGTGCCATTTCATCCTCTGCACCTTAATCTGTATCAATCACTGTAGCGTAAGCGCCGTGGCCGCTGGTTTGTCGCCCCCGGCGGACGGGAACGATTGATGCGTCTGTGTCGCGGATTAATCGACATTCAGGTGCCTCGATGGGCTGGAGAATCGGCGTGGCGGCGATCGGCGTGTTTGCCTTAGGTTTGGCAGCTATGGCGCTCGATCAGCGGCGACAACGGCAGCGTGCGAGATTACCACGGCCGGAGATCGACCGGTGGGAAGAAGAAGGCGGGGCCGTCCCGGTGAGCCCGAGACACACGGCGGCGCAAACCTCGCCGTCATAAGTCAACTGCACCGGGGCCGGGCGACTGTCGTCCCAGGGAAAGCCCCGACACGGCGCTGAACACGATGGACGTCACGACGACCACCAGGGCGCTGGAGGCCAACTCGTGCGCGAAGGGCCCGCCCAGACCGTGGTTGATCGCGAGCCCGAGGCAGTAAAGAGACGCCGCGCCACGCGCGCCGAACCATTCCAGCGGGCGCCGCTGCACTGCCGGTAGGTGCAGACCTCCCAGCCCAAGACGGACAGCCAGAGGTCGCAGGCCGGCCAGCAACACCAGAGCGAACACGACCATACGAAGGCGAAAGTCCACGCCGGCGAGCAGTGCGCCGAGCAATACCATGACCAGCACGGCCGCGAAGCGTTCCACGCGTCCCGCGAACCGCAGAACGCGCGGGCTCGGCGTGGGTTTGCGCAACGAGCGCCGCAGGCGACCGCCATGGGAGAGGGCGAGCCCGGCGACAAAGACCGCGATCAGCCCTTCGGTGCGCAGCGCAAGCGCGCAGATATAGGCCAGCGCCGCCGTCGCAACCACGATCATGTCTTCCAGTAAGTCCCCCTGGCGGTCGGGGTCGAGCAGCGCGAGCCAGCGCATCATCAGCACGCCGAGGAGCCAACCCACAACAGCCCCGCCGGCGACGGACCAGATACTCAGGAGAATGTGCGAGCCGAGCGCATCCGAGCCTGAATCGTCGAGGCCCAGAAACCCAAGCACCATCAACAACAGCGGCGCCGCCAGCGCGCTCGTGAGTGCCCCCTCCGCCGCCAGCGTGAAGGGAACCGGATCGAGGTCGCCTTCCGCCGGAACGTGAATGTCGGAGGCCAGCACGGCATCGGTCGGCGCCAGAACCGCCCCGAGCAACAATGCCTCCAGCAGATTCATGTCGAACAACACATGCGCCGCCGCCGCCGCGAGCGTCGCCGTCGCGAGCATCGTCAATGTGGCGAGCCGCAACGGCGTGCGCCAGAGGTGCCACTCAAAAGGCACACGCAGCCGCAAGCCGACGCAAAACAGCGACACCAGCAGGACTATTTCGCTCACCGACTCGACCAAGCCGCTGTCTTCGACCGCGTGCGGCTCGAGCAGGCGCAGGCCCGGAGGGCCCGCCAGGATGCCCACCGCAAGGCCCCAGAGAACCGGATTCGCCGACCACCGCGTCAGCGGCAGGTCGGCCCTAGTGTTGTCCTGCCTGCGCACCGGTGCCCGTCGCCAGATCGGCGCGAATCGATGGCTGACTGCGCAGATCGTGGATTTGATCGTGGTTGGTCATCACGTCCTCGAACTGGCGCAGCACAATCGCGCGCACGAGGTCCGGGAGAGGATCGTCCATTGCATTCCGGTATACCTCGAGCGCACGGCTCTCGCCGCGCTCGCATTCATCGAGAATAACTCCATCTTCGTGACAAGCAAGAGCCGCTCGCAGTTCGATCCATCTGCGGTGCGCGGCGGCTGCATTGGTGCCGCGCGGCTCCGTTAGGCCGGCCCCCGGTAGGCCGGCCCCCGATAGGCCGGCCCCCGGATCCCCGCCGAGCAGGCGGACGAGGGACTGCAGCTCCTGCACGGCCTGTGTGCAGTCGTGCAGATGAATGAGGAGCATCGCCTGCAGGCGCGCGCTCTGGACATATTCGGCGCAGATCCGCAGGCCCTCCTCGCTGTCCCGACGGACGGCAATCAACTCTTTCAGCGTGTCTATCGTGAACCGATGGCTCATGGCGGTCAGCCTTGTTGTTCGGCAGCGCGCGGCAACGCGCGTGAGGAATTTGCAGGAAGCACGAGATGTGCCGCGCACGACCTGGCGCTTCCCTGAGCACGGCAATACAGCGTGTGGCGGGGGGTGTCCCCCTCCCGGGCCAATCCGAATCCGTGGCGTCGCGGGCACATTTTTCAGCGGCTGTATGAATTACACGCCAAAGCTCGTGCGGGCGAACGGAAACCGCGGCCCTGCCCCTTTCCGGACAAGCGGGGACTGCGGCGCGGGAGCGGAATTGCGCAGGCAACACCTGGAAAACCGCCGAATATCGCTGCCCCGCCACCGCTCCATGGCGCTTGGCGGCGATTTTTACCGCGAACGCGGGGGCTGGCATGTTGGTTGCATAATTGCGCTCAGGCAGGCGTTGGCCACAGTGCAGACGCGACTGCGAATAGTTTTGCGCTGACCGCGCTGCGGTAGCGCTACCGAAGACCCCCCGTTTGGCGGGCTGTGGTGCGACCAGCCCGCTATTTTTTGCCTGCTCGGCGCGCTGCGGGGGCGCCGGATTTCCAGGCCTTGACCGCGGCTTGCCGCATTGCGGTCCCTCACTGGCGCGTGAGCGCAGCCAAGCGCCGCACCATCGGAACAAAAGTGTCGAAATCAACAGGCTTCGGCACGTGCAGGTCGAAACCCGCGGCGATCGCCGCCGCGACATCACCCTTCGATGCATAACCCGTGACGGCGATCGCCAGCATGTGCCGGCCGGTCTGCAGCGCGCGCACCTTTCTGACGAGCGAATAGCCGTCCTCATCGGGCATCCCGACGTCGGTCACGAGGATGTCGAAGTGTGCGCCGACGGCCTGCAGGTGTTGGAATGCCGAACCCGCGGAATCGGTAACCGTTACGCGTGCCCCTTCCAGACGGAGCGTTTCCGCAACGACCGTGCGCGCGTCCATCTCATCATCGACCACCAGAATCGACAGTCCATCAAGGCTGTGAAGCAGGGAGCCACTCTCGCCATTGCCAGCGCCTGCCTTGTCCACGGATTGCCCGGCGCGGATCGTGGGCAGTCTTACTACGAAGACGGCTCCGGCGCCCATGCCCTCGCTGCTGGCAGACACAGAGCCACCGTGAAGCGTCACGATCTCCCGCACGAGCGTGAGTCCGAGGCCGAGGCCTCCCGAGTGGCGGGTGCTCGAGGTGTCACCCTGGCGAAACCGATCGAACACGTGGGGTAATAGCTCCGGCGCGATACCCTGTCCGGTATCCGCGATGGCGAGTTCGGTGAACGTCTCCACGTCGCGCAAAACAACCGTAATCCGCCCCCCGGAGGACGTGAATTTGACCGCGTTCGACAGGAGATTCGCCACGACCTGCTGTAGCCGGTCCGGATCGCCGCGTAACTGGCCCGTGCCTGGCGCCAAGTCCGCAACGATCTCGATACCCTTGGCGGCGGCAGCCGGGCGCGCCAGATCGAGCGCGAGACTCACGACTTTGGCGAGCTGAGCGGCCCGCGTCTCGATCTTCAGCTTCCCGGTACCCACCCGGCCCAGATCGAGCAGGTCGTTCACCATCTTGAGCTGCGCTTTCGCGCTGTGCTCGATCCGCGGCGTGATCGAGGCCACCTCGGGATCGTCGCGGCGCTTGAGCGTGAGAATACGATTCCACCCGAGAATCGCGTTCAGCGGCGAGCGCAGCTCGTGCGAGATGACGGACAGGAATTCGTCCTTTGCACGGTTTGCCGCCTCTGCGGCTTCGCGCAACTTACGCTCCTGCTCGAGGAGCGAGGCCCGCTCCCGCTGCTTGTCGACGGCTGCGCGGCGCTCCGCGCTCACGTTACGCGAGGTGAGGATGAGCTCCGTCCCGGACAGGTCATCGCTGTGGATCGGACGCCCACGGAGGGTCACCCATTGCTTGCCCCTCTCGGGTAATTGGACCCTTACGATGAGATCGATTTCCGCGCCGATCGTGAACGCCGCGTCGACGGCGTCGGCGAGCTTCGCCCGATCCTCGCGCTGAACGCGCAGTTCCAGCGTTCGCCAGCTGATTCGTGCATCCGGAGGCCAGCCGAACTCCGCCTTGAATTGCGAATTGGCGGCCCGCAGCTCGCGCGCTTTACCTGCGAGTCGGCAGAACCCCAGCCGGCCCGCCGCGAGCACCGATTCCAGCTCGTCCGTACGACGCGCCAGGGCGTCGCACGCGAGCTGTGTTCGCCGCAGCAAGCTCTCCAGCTCGCGCTCGCGGGAACCGGGACCGATGTCGTGAATTGTTGTCATGTCGTTCGCACGAGACTTCGGGGCGACAGCTCCCAGCGGTGGCGTTCTTTACACGCCCTTGCAACTTCTCCCCGGGCCTGCGGGCCGGGAGAAGCCTCTTCAGGGGGACGTTTTGCGGTATTAGCCGCGCGTCCGGCACTGCTGGCATAGCTGTTGCTCGAGGTCGATTGATTACAAGTTTGAGGGTTCCTCGAATGTCCAATGCCGTAATGGGACTGCGCCTGAAGCAGCAGCTCACCCTGACGCCCAGATTGCAGCAGTCGGTGAAGTTGTTGCAGTTATCGGCACTGGAATGTGTGCAAGAACTGCACCAAGCCATTGCGCAGAATCCATTCCTGGAGGAGAGCGCGGAGACCCCGGAGTCGTCGCAGGCCGAGGAGAGCTCGGACGATAGCGGTCACGCCGACCTCGACTTTTCGGGATCCGGCGCGGGTGGCGGCGGGGATGACACCCCGGATTGGACCGAATGGACTGCGTCCCCGTCCACGTTGCACGACTCGCTGCGCGAGCAACTCCTGCTGCTCGGCCTCACCGAGCGGGACTACGTGCTCGCCAATCTGATCGTCGATGCGCTCGACGAAGACGGGTTCCTGCGCCAGCCGCTGGAGGAGTTCGCTGCTCATGCCCCCGGAGCCGAGCCCGGTGAGCTCGAGACCGCGTTGCGCATCGTGCAAACGCTCGAGCCGAACGGGATTGCGGCTCGTGACTTGGGGGAGTGCCTGTCACTGCAGCTGCAGGCTCTGGACCGTGGCCTGCCCGGACGTGCGCTGGCGCTGGATATCGTTCAGAACAAGCTCGCGCTGATGGCCGCACGAGACAACACCCGCTTACTGGAGGCGTTGGGCTGTTCGGAGGAGGATTTGCGCGCGGCCATGGAGCTGATCCGAAGTCTCGACCCTCGGCCGGGCTCCAAGGTCGGAACGTTTGAGCCGCGTGCCATCGTCCCCGATGTCATTGTGCGCAAAGAAAAGAAGCGCTGGATGGTGAGTGTCAACGCCGCAATCTATCCGCGCATTCGCGTCAACCAACAGTACGCCGATTACTTCCGTCAGGCACGCGACGGAGAGACCACGCTCCTCGCGCAGCATCTGCAGGAAGCACGCTGGCTCGTCCGCAATCTGGAACAGCGTTTCCTCACGATCCAGCGAGTTGCCGAGGCAGTGGTCGCGCGGCAGAAGAACTTCTTCGAGTACGGCGACCTCGCAATGCGCCCGCTCACCCTCAGAGAGATCGCGGACGAGCTCAATCTTCATGAGTCGACAGTGTCGCGCGCCACCAGTCACAAGTTCATGGCGACCCCGCGCGGCGTCGTGGCATTCAAGCGCTTCTTCTCACGGCAGCTCGCGACGACCAGCGGGGGCTCCTGCTCTGCGACGGCGATTCGCGCGCTGCTGCGTGAATTCATCGCGGCGGAGGACCGGCGCAATCCACTGTCGGATGTGCAGCTCACCGAGCTTCTCTCAGAGCGCGGGGTGAAGGTTGCGCGCAGAACGGTGACGAAGTATCGCCGCTCGATGCAGCTTCCGGCAGTCGACTTCCGGCGCGCTTAGCGCTTGCGGGGAGGCGCTCCTGGCCTCCCCGCCTGAGCCAAAGGTTGTTACTTGGTTCTGCTGCCGTTCGCCGTCCCAGTCGCGGTGCCGCTGGCGCCTGCAACACCGCCGGACGTCGTTGCTGCGCTCCCAGCGCTAGGCTGCTGTGTCGTCGCGTTCCCCGACGAAGCCGGTAATGCTCCACCGCCCTGCCCCTGCCCTTGCCGCTCGGCAGCGCTTCCGACCCGCACTCTGTTATCAATGTCCTGCACGCCGGGGCAGGCGTCGACGAGATCCTCGATCGCATGTTTCATGTGGCGATCGGGCACAACACCTTCGAGCACTACCTTGGCTCCTCGAACCTCCACCGTGACCTCGCTCGAGTCGATGTGAGCGGCCTCCATGAGCCGCTCCGAGATGTCCTCTTTGAGGCGCTCGTCCGAGCGCTGGTATCCCTTGGGCCCCCGCGGAAACGGACTGCTTCGAAGCGGCGCACCGAAGCCGCCATAACGCGCGCTGCCACCGCCACCTCCACGGTAGCCTCTCCCATAGCTCAAAGAGGACTCGTCGGAATACTCGCTCTCGGACAGGCGCGGTCGATCTGGCGGACCGTCACCGTAAGCGTAAGCGCCGCCGGTGAAGCCGGGGCCACCCTGTCCGGGGGCGCCGGTGCCGTAGTAACGGGGCTCGTCGTCGCGGCGGAAAGGCTCGCGCCCGAACAGCCGCTCGCTCGAGTGTTCATGTCCGTACGGGTCGCGAGGGAAACGCCCCGTGGACGACTCTTGCCGGTACTGCGACCGGCCATACTGCCCCCCGGGCCCAGAAGACCCACCGCCCGGGCCGTATGCCCGCTGACGTCCATAGCCACCGCGACCCTGCTCATTGGAACGCTGCTCGTATTGCATGTGCCGTTGCTCATGGCCATAGCGCCCTTCGTTGGCGCCGTAGCCAAGCTCATCGGCGCCGCCTCCATAGTCGCCGCTCCAACCGGGGCTTCCACCGTACCCGGATCGGTCGGGCTCATGACGCTGCTGGTCGTGCCGCTGTCCGAAGCCGCTGTTCCAGTGTTGGCCTTGAGCGTACTGATCCCGTTCGTACTGCCCTGGTGGGTTTTGCCCCTGACGGGATGGCCCTTCGCGCCCCGACGAACCCCGTCCGCCATAGGCCCTCTGCATTGAGTCATCGAATCCGTGACTACCGGGATAGAAGTCCCGGCCACCGTTCGTCTCTCTTCCGCGATCCCCGTCTGCGCTTCCCGGATTGTCTTCCCGCTGGTTCATGGTTCACCCCTTCTGCCCCAATAAGAAAGGCGGCCGGTTATCCGGCCGCCTCGCTGCCTCCGCAATGTCCGTTCCGCCGCCCCGCTCCAGGCTCCATCCGCACCCCTGGAGCGGCCGGTCCGGTTGCTACCGCGAGCTCGAGCCCTGCGAACCGCCCTGCGCGAAGCGGCCGGCATCATCGGAGAACACGATCTCGACACGCCGATTCTGCTGGCGGCCTGCGGAGGAGGCGTTGGATGCCACTGGATATGACTTGCCGAGTCCCTTGGCTTCCAAACGCTCGGCAGTCACACCCCGGGAGTGGAGTGCATCGGCCACAGCCTGCGCGCGCCGTCGCGACAACTCCTCGTTATAGGAATCGGAGCCCACGCTGTCCGTATGTCCCTCGATCATGACGCGCGTGTTGGCGTTATCTTTCAGGGCCTGCGCGAGGCGGTCGAGATCGCGATCCGCCCCCGGCTTCAATGTGGCTTGACCCGTATCGAACAGCACGTCGCTCAAAGTCATGACCGGGCCGCGGTCGGTCTGCTTGGCCTGCAAAGCCAACAGCTCCTGCCGCGCGCTGGCGAGCTCGCTCTGCGTGGCCTGCGCGGTGTTCTTCGCCGTCTCGGCTTCGCTCTTCGCGTTTTGCGCCTCACGCTCCCGAGCCTCCAGCATTACACGGTTGCGGTCCTGCTCGCCTCGCGCCACCTCCTGTCGGGCATGCGCTTCGGCAACGCGCGCCTCGCCGGCCTGCGCATGGCGAAGCGCGAGGTAGGCAAGGTGATTCACCGTCTCGGGAGGCTTTTTCTGCTGCAGCGCTGTTTCCGCCTGCTGCAGGCTGGCCCGTGCGGCATCGACGTCGGCGCTCGCGGCCTGTTGTACGAGCGGATCCGCCGAAAGGGTTTGCAATTCCGCGCGTGCCTGCTCGAGCTGATCGTTACGCTGGGGGGCTGAGGCACAAGCCGCGACGAGCGCGGCGAGACCTGCACTGATGATGAGTTTGTTCACGACTGACTCCATGGAATGAGGTGTTGCGGCTTGTTAACGTGGGGCGCCGTTGTCGCCGCGCTGGGCTTCCTGCTTCAGGGTGCTGGTACCCTGGCTGACTTCCTGCGCGGCCTTCTGCGCCTCCCCACTGTTGCCACGCGCGTTGGCGAGATCGGCGTCGACCTCGGCCCGTTGCGCGAAGTTGCGCGCATCGTCATATTTCTTTTCGGCGGCCGCTCGCTCCGCGTTGCTCAGCTCATCATGCGCGCGCTGTAGATCGGCCGCGGCGTAACGCTGTGCGTTACCTTTGTCCGCCTGCTCAACGACCGAATGGGCCTTGGTCAATTCGTCGGTGGGCTTGGGCCCTTGCGATGCGCAGCCGCAAGCCGCAATGCCAGATAGAGCCCCGGTCGCACCCAAAATGAACGTTCGCAATGACATGACATACTCCCCTACAGGCTGTGGCACAGAGTTTTTCCTCAATTCAACTCCATTGTCCCGTAGCCGGTTGCCGCCATAAATCGGTGAAGCCCACACTCACGGTGTCGGACACGCCCATTGAGGCGTAGGAAGCCGCCTACTGCCGGGCTGATGGGCCTGCCGCCCGGGAGTGCCCTGCTTTGGCTTGGCCTGTCGGTCGCCGCGCGGCGGCGGCCTGCTGCCGGGCTGCGCGGCTGCGGCTGCGCAGTAACACGTTGAGCGCGGTCGCCGGCGCCGCACCATTCAGCGCTGCAAGTTGTCCCGTGGCATAGGCTGCCAGGACCTCCGGATGGATATAACACTTCCTGCAGATGGTTGGCGTGTTGCCGAGGCGGGCGGCGACCGTGGTAACCACCTCCTTGAGCTGGCGCTTGACTTCGCGCTGGTTGCCGACCGGCAGTTTTCTCAGGGTGCCAAGTGCCTCGATCGTCGCGAACCAGGTACGAAAGTCCTTCGCCGTGAACGACCCCCCGCTTGCCTCGCGCAGATACTCGTTGACGTCGTTGGAATCGATGCGGTGGCGCTCGCCTTCGGCGTCGATCCACTGGAAGAGCTCCTGCCCCGGAATGTCGGCGCAGCGGCGCACGATGCGCGCTAGCGCGGGATCGCTAACGGTAACGCGATGGAGGATGCCGCTCTTGCCGCGGAATTCGAAGTGCAGAGTGTCGCCAGTCACGCTCACATGGCGATTGCGCAGCGTAGTCAGGCCGAAAGACCGGTTAGCGCGTGCGTACTCTTCATTGCCGACGCGTACTAAAGTTGCATCGAGGAGCTTCACTATCGTCGCGAGCACTCGCTCGCGCGGCAGGCCCGTCTTGCGCAGATCCTGCGCCACGCGGCGACGGATCCGCGGCAGAGCGCGACCGAACTCCAGAATGTGGTCGAATTTCTGCGCGTCTCGATGCGAGCGCCAGCGCGCATGATAACGATACTGCTTGCGCCCGCGTGCGTCATGGCCAGTGGCCTGAAGGTGGCCGCGCGGGCTCGTGCAAATCCACACGTCCCGATACGCCGGCGGGATGGCGAGGCTGCGAATCCGCGCCAGTTGCGCCTCCTCCCCCACCTTGCGTCCGTCCGGATGCAGATAGATGAATCCGCGTCCGCGACGCATGCGGCGGATCCCTGGATCCCGGTCGCTGGTGAAGAGAAGACCCTCGGCGGCTACGGCTCGCAGCGAATCGGGTTGCGGTTCAGGGGGTGTTTCGGGGGGGACGGCATCGCGCTGTTGCGCCATGGGAATTGACCTTGACGCGGAGCGTGTAGGACTCGTCTTACAGGAGCTTGGGATGCTTCCCAATCAGTTTGGCCCCCTCGCCGACTTTGGCGCGATGTGGCAGCAAGTACCTTGCCCATCAGCGGAAGAAACTTCAATTTTTTGCCCTGGCTGCCGGGGCGTGACCCGAAGGGGAACAAATGGTGACGGACGACATGGTGGCCCTCGTGCCCCAACTGCATACATTCGCGCGCTCACTGTGCCGCGACGGCGTACGTGCTGACGATCTCGTGCAGGAGGCGCTCATGCGCGCCATCAACAATATCGAACGCTTCAAGCCAGGCACGAATCTCAAAGCCTGGCTCTTCACCATCGTGCGCAACGAGCACTATTCGCAGCTACGGCGGCGGAAGTTCGAAGCGCACGGCGTCGACACGGATCTGCTGCCGGAGCCGAGCGTGCCGCCCGATCATGACGGCAAGCTCGAATTGCGCGATTTGAATCTGGCCCTGTCATCACTCTCGCCCGGGCAGCGCACCGCGCTGATCCTCGTAAGCGTGAGCGGTTTCTCCTATGAAGAGGCGGCGGCGATCTGCGGCTGCGCGGTCGGAACCATCAAGAGTCGTGTTGCCCGTGCACGCGAGACCCTCTTGGAAATGCTCGAAGGACGCCAGCCGTTGCCCACAGCCACGGCAGCGACTCGCGAGGACGACGACGACCAGACGATCACGCGGCTGTCGCATGAGTATTCGCATATGCCGCGTGCCAACGTGCAGCCGGCATCGCTCGGTGCCGTAGCGGGTTGATGCAGGGGGGCCAATCGGCGACGTTCAGCCGATTGGCCCGCAGGCGCTACCGGAGGCACCCCAACCGAACGCACCACTGATTCTGCAGCCGATCCCTTCGCGCGCTGGCCAGCCCTTACCCAGCCATGTGACTCGTGCCGTGAATACCGCGGCGCGCCCCTTCCGTGCGTGAAAAAAGCCACGTTGCTTTCGCGCCGCGCGCCAGTCTAAGTTTAGCTCCCTGCCAGGAGCGCTTAGCGCCGATGACCGCGCCGCTGACCCAGGTTCTCATTCTGCTTGCAGGCTCCGTCCTTCTTGTGACGGTCGCGCGCCGCCTCGGTTTTCCCACGACTCTCGCTTATCTGGTGGTCGGAGGGGCGCTGGGCCCGCACGCCCTGGGCATCGTGTCGGATTCGGGTACGACGCGGCTGCTCGCGGAGCTGGGCGTGGCATTCCTTCTGTTCACCCTGGGCCTCGAATTCTCGTTGCCGCGCATGCTCGCCATGCGTCGCGAGGTTTTCGGCCTCGGCGCTGCGCAAGTGGGGGCCACGACCACCGTCTTCGCCATCCTCGGACACGCGCTGGGATTGCCGTGGCTCACGGCGGTCGTCGTAGGCGGCGCTATTTCCATGAGCTCGACCGCCATCCTGCTGCAGCAGCTCACCGAGCGCTCGGAGCTCAACCGCACGCACGGCCGGCTCGCATTCAGCATGCTGCTCTTCCAGGACCTGGCGTTCGTGCCCTTGCTCGCCCTCGCCTCGGTACTGGTCACCGGGCAGGAGCACTTCCAGCTCGGCAGCAGCGTACTGGCCGTGGTCGGCGGAATGGTGGCGGTCGCGGCGGTGCTGGCGACCGGACGCTGGCTGTTGCGCCCGCTGTTTCACGAGATCGCCCACAGCAGACTGCGCGAGCTGTTCACCCTGACCGTGCTGCTGGTGGTCCTGGCTTCAGCATGGGCTTCCAACGTCGCCGGCCTGTCGCTGGCACTCGGCGCCTTCCTGTCGGGGATGATGCTCGCCGAAACCGAGTACCGGCATCAGATCGAGTCCGTCATCCGCCCGTTCCGCGACATTCTGCTCGGCGTCTTCTTCATCTCTGTCGGCATGTTGCTGGACATGCGACTGCTGGCCAGCGAGCTCGGACTCGTATCCGCCATGCTCGTGGCGCTCGTGGTGCTCAAGGCGACGATCGCGGCGCTCGTCACGCGGCCGTTCACTACCACACGCTTCAAAGCGCTGCGCACCGGCATCGTGATCTCGATTGGCGGTGAGTTCGGTGTCGCGCTGTGCACCATAGGCTTGCAGGCCGATCTGATTCCGGGAAAGCTCGGCGAGCCGCTGCTGGTCGCGATCGTGTTGTCCATGGTGCTGAGCCCGCTCATCCTGAACAACAACAAGCCGGTTGCCCGGTTCCTGTTGCGCGAGCAGGGTCCACCGCGAACCGCGAGCCAGCGCGAGGACGCTGCAACGAGCCAGATCGCTCGCCGCGAGCACGTCATTCTGTGCGGCTTCGGCCGTGTCGGCCAAAACGTGGCGCGCGTGCTCGAATCGCAGGGGTTCGAATACATCGCGCTGGATCTCGATCCGGCACGCATCCGCGCCGCCCGGCAGGCGGGCGATCCCGTGATCTTCGGCGACTCGGCCGAGGAGAGCCTGCTCGTGAAGGTCGGCGTCGAAACCGCGAGTGCGGTCGTCATCAGCTTCTCGGATCCCGGTACCTCGATCGGCATTCTCCACAGCATCCGCCGCCTGCGTCCCGAAGTACCGGTACTGGTGCGTACCGCGGACGACGCGCGCATTCAAGAGCTGCAGGACGCCGGCGCCACCGACGTCGTACCCGAGACCTTCGAGGCAAGCCTCATGCTCGTCTCGCACGTGTTGATGTTATTGCATGTCCCGGTATCGAAAGTCGTCCGCACGATGGGCGATATCCGCAGCAGCCGGTATGCCGTTCTCAGAAACATTGTCCGCCGCGGCGATGCGCGCCTGCTCGACGACACACACGAACACCGCGAAGAGATCAAGTCCGTCGTCGTTCCGCCGGGTGCCTGGGCGGTCGGCCGTACCCTGGGCGACGTGCGAAACCGCGGGGTGGAGGTCGCTTTCACCGGCATCCGGCGCCTCGGAATCATGGGGCGCGAGCCCGCCGGGGACACCGTCCTGCGCGATGGGGATATTGTCGTCATCTATGGCCAACCGGAGGAGCTGGAGCGCGCCGAATCCGTCCTGTTGGCCGGGTAAGGGAGGCCCGGGGCGACGCGAGTCGCCCAAATGTGCCGGCAAAACGGTAGACTGCGGCGCTCATCGTGAGCCGCAGCGACATCCATTTTCCGCCCAAGCACGAGGCGTTGCGCGACGACGTGCACGCGCTCGGCGCGCTCGTGGGCGAGATCCTGCAAGAGCAAGGCGGCGAGTCCCTTTTAAAGCTGGTCGAGCTGGACCGCGTGGCCGCGATCGGCCGCCGCGAAGGTAACGAAGAGGCTCGCCGGGAGCTGGCGGCGAGCGTCCGGGATCGGCCCCCGGCATTGGCTCGCGACCTGGTCCGCGCCTTTTCCAGCTGGTTCCAGGTGGTCAATCTCGCGGAGCGCGTGCATCGCATCCGTCGCCGCCGCGATTACTTCCTGAAGGACAGCAAGCGCCCGCAGCCAGGCGGCGTCGAGGATGCGATCGGCGCGCTCAAAACCCAGGGCCTCGAGCTCAAAGACGTGCTCGAGCTGCTCGCAAGCCTGCGCATCGAGCCGGTATTTGCGGCGCACTCGACCGAATCCACTCGCAAGACCCTGCTGCACAAACAGCAGCGCATTGCCCAGCTGCTGCTCGACCGGCTCGACCCGACACTGACTCCACACGAAACACGCACGATCTGGAGCAGCATCCGCATCGAGCTGACCACCGCGTGGCAGACGGAAGAGCATCCGCGCGAGCGGCTCACTGTCGCGGATGAGCGCGAACAGGTCCTGTTCTACCTCGTTGAGATCCTGTATCGGGTCGTGCCTGCCTTTTATGAGGAGCTCGCGCAGGCGCTCGAGAAACTCTACGGCGTACAGGCCGACTCGATCGAGTTGCCCTCGATATTGCATTTCGGCTCCTGGGTCGGCGGCGACATGGACGGCAATCCCGACGTGCATGCGAAGACCATTCGCGAGACCCTCGCGCGCCAGCAACAGGTGATCATCAACAGGTACTTCGAGGAGTGCCAGGTGGTGGCGCAGCGCCTCTCGCAAAGCGCGAGCCGCATGAACGTATCTGCCGAGCTGACGAAGCGTATCGAAGAGTACATGACCCTGCTGCCGGCCGCCCGAGCCATCACGCCCGCGCGCCACGACCGCATGCCCTATCGCGTCTTTCTCGCCCAGATCGGCGAGCGATTGCGCTGCACCTACGACGGGCGCGCCAATGGCTACGAGAAAGCGCAGCAGTTCCGCGATGACGTGCGATTGGTCGCCGCCAGCCTCCAGGCTAACAAGGGCGCCAACGCCGGCCTGTACTACGTCCGGCGTCTGCTGCGCCGAATTGAGACATTCGGCTTCCATTTGGCCACCTTGGACGTGCGCCAACACGCGAGCGTGCTCCACCAGGTCATCGCCCGCGGCTACGACGATCCGCGTTGGCTCGAGCGCTCCAGCGCCGACAGGCGGCAGCTGCTCGCCGACGCACTCCTGCAAGACCGCGGACCCATTGTCGAGCTCGACGCCCTTGGCAAACGCAATCTCGCGGTCTTCGAAGCCATCATGCAAGGCCGCCACCGCTACGGCCCCGAAGCGGTCGGCTACTTCATCGTAAGCGGCGCAAAAGGCGCAGACGACGTTCTCGCCGCTCTGCTGCTCGCACGCTGGGCCGAGGTTTACGACAAGCGTACCGGCGAAGTCGCACTCGACATCGCGCCGCAGTTCGAATCGGTCAACGCTCTCGAGCGTTGCGGCGAGACGATGCAGGAGCTTCTCGCCGATCCGCTCTATCGCCGCCACCTGGAAGCTCACGGACGCCAGCAGTGCGTACTGCTCGGCTACTCCGACAGCAACAAAGAAGTCGGAACCTGCGCATCCCGCATGGCGATCCATCAGGCCCAACGCGCGCTGGCCCAGGTGCTCGCTGCCGCCGGCGACTGTCACGTGGTATTCCATGCCCGCGGCGGAAGCCTGGCTCGTGGCGGGGGCCGCATCGACGCCTTGGTCATGGCCGCGCCGGCCGGCGCCATCAACGGCATCCTGCGCATCCGGGAACAGGGCGAAACGGTGAAACAAGGCTATGGCCTGCGCCCAATCGCGATGCGCACCCTGGAGCGCGCTTTCAATGCACTCGGCCTCGCCACCTCCGCCGCCAAACGTGGCAAGCTGCCCCCCGACTCGGCCGCCCATCTCGAATGCGCCACCGCCCTCGCCGACGGCAGCCGCGAAGCTTACCGACGCCTGGTCTACGGCGAATCCGATTTCTACGACTATTTCCGGGCGGTCACTCCGATCGACGTGATCGAACGGATGCAGATCGGCTCCCGCTCCATCCATCGCGAAGAAATCCAAGGCATCGGGGGCCTGCTCCCCGTGCCGTGGGTATTCGCCTGGACACAAACACGCCACATGATTCCGGGTTGGTACGGCGCGGGCACCGGCTTGCGCCTCGCTCTCGAGAAGTACGGCCTTGCGCGGCTCCGCGAGGCGTACGGCAGCTGGTTCTTCCTGCGCAACCTCATCGACGACGTCGAAACGATGCTGGCGCGCGCGGACCTCGACATCGCCGAACAGTACAACGTCCTGGCGCCAGAACCCCTACGCCGCTTCTTCGTCGACATCCGGGACGAATACTCCGCCGCCTGCGAGCACGTGCTCGCGATCAAGAACAGCCGCGCCCTCCTCGACACGGATCCAACAGCCCAGCGCTCCATCCAGCTACGCAACCCCTACGTCGACCCCATGAATCTGATGCAAGTCGACCTCCTGCAGCGCTGGCGCGCGACCGGCCGCCGCGACCGCGATCTCTTCGAGGCGCTGCTCGCCAGCACCGCCGGAATTTCTCAGGGGCTGCAGAGCACAGGCTGATGCCGGGCGGGTGCGCAACGAGTCCCATGGTGCTTCTCCCTGCAGGGAGTACATAACACTTCGAGGTGTTTCGACCAATGACCGACACCGTTACCATCCGACCGGCGACCGAGCACGACGTACCCGTCATACTCGCGTTTATCCGCGACCTCGCGCAATACGAGCGTCTGGAACACGAGGTCGTTGCCACTGAAGCAGGGCTGCGCAATGCGCTGTTCGGTCCCCGGCCCTACGCGGAGGTCGCATTCGCCTGCATCGCCGCCGAGCCGGTGGGCTTCGCGCTCTTCTTCCACAACTTTTCGACGTTCCTGGGCCGCCCCGGCATCTATCTGGAAGACCTGTTTGTGCGCCCCGACGCACGCGGCCGCGGCATCGGCAAGCGTTTGCTCGTATGGCTCGCGCACACGGCGGTCGAACGCGGATGCGGGCGGTTGGAATGGGCCGTTCTCGACTGGAACGAGCCTGCCATCAGCTTCTACCGTAACCTGGGAGCGACGCTGAAGAGTGAATGGCAGATGTTTCGTCTGACCGGCGCCGCGCTTACGGACCTGGCCGGGTCGGAATAAATCCTACGAGCTCATCAGCACCGTGGTGTCGTAGCTCTCGAAGCCCTGGATAGCGCGGGCGTAGGCGTTGTAGACGAGCCGTTCGGCGATCTTGTCGGCACGAGGCGCCAGCAGCATGCGCAGGACCACGTCGTCGGCGGGGCGAGTGGCCTCTTCCGCCAGCAACTGTTCGATGACACGGGTGAGCCGGTGGAGCAGCTCGTTGACGAAGCGCAGATGCGCGCCGTCGTGCACCTGGTCGACGCCGGGACCATAGGTTCCGCGAGCCTCCTCGGCCAGCTCGTGGAGGAACAGGTTCAGCAGCCGCGCCTTGTCGAGAAGCCGCAGCTCCGTGTAGTAGTCGATTTCCGATCTCAGGTTCATGAGCTTGCCTCGAAGGCGCGCAGGTTGCGCGTCCTAGCCTGATGGAAAGAAATCGATGGGCTTGGTCGTCGTGATGATCTCCACATCTTTCGCTTGGAAGTGGAACAGCTTCACCAGCGACACGATCTTGCTCTCGAGCTCTTTGTCGTTGAGCTCGCTCGAGACGACGCGGCACATGGTCACGTCCCCCCCCGGCGCGATCGTGAACTCCAGGACGAGCTTGCCCTGCAACTCGGCATTGCTGCGCGTCGCCCGGTTGTAGAGGGCGTAAATGGAGCCCTTGTTGCGATCGAAGATCGTCTCGATCTCCTCGCGCGAGCGGGCGGCCTTGCCGCTCGATCCGGTGCGTGTCGGGCCGCGGGTGTCGAGGCCGGAACGCGCGATCGCCGAGGTCACCGACGTCGTATCATGGCCCGTGAGCGAACCGGCGCCGGTGCCAAATCCCCGGCTCGAATTCGAGGAGGTGATACCGCTGCTGCCGGCGCCGACCTTGGAGGTGATGAGCGAGCGTTCGGCATGCGAGTCCGCGCCGACGGCACCCGAGAGATTCTTCGTCTGCATCGGCGTG
The DNA here is from genome assembly GCA_028293805.1 of Gammaproteobacteria bacterium. Taxonomy (GTDB): domain Bacteria; phylum Pseudomonadota; class Gammaproteobacteria; order Steroidobacterales; family Steroidobacteraceae; genus 13-2-20CM-66-19. The sequence continues at coordinate 4,901 of JAQGOC010000166.1, read as the reverse complement.
AGATCCATCTTCTCGCGCAGGTCGGCGAGCTCATCCTTGAACTGGTTTAGGGTCTTCTGCGCCTTCTCATGCGCCTGCTGCTTCTGGTCCACCGGCGGCGGCGCGACGGGAATTTTCTTCTCCGGCACGACCTTCGGCTTCTCCTCGACCTGCGGGGTCGGCGGCGGCGGGGGCGGCTTCGGCTTGTTCTCGATCATCACCCGCGCGAGGCGCTGCGGAACCTCCGTCTCCGCCGCGGTTTGCTTCGGACTCGGCAACAGGGGGAAGAGAATGCCGAGCAGCACGAACAGGATCAGCAGCACCCGCAAAATCCTGCGGAAACGCGCGCTCGACTCGGGATCGCCTTCCCAAGGCAGCTCGAACTCACGATAAAAGGGCGCGATAACCATTTCCGATTCCCAAAAAGCCGGCTACACCGGCTTGAACTGGCCCGCCACGACCGGCTTTTCCTTCTGCAGGACCGCCAGTGAAATTCTGCCGTAGTCGGCATCGGTGCAGGTGGCCATGACCTTCTTCAATACGTCGTAGGGCAGGGACTTGTCGGCCATGATGGTGATCTCGCGCTGGGCGAGATCGCGCTCCGACATTTCCTTACCCACGAGCAGCGGCCGCTTCAAAGCGTCGCGCAGGGGGCCGATGATCGCATCGCCCGAGGCACGCACGTCCGCAATGCTCGAGACGCGCTCGCCCTGCACGAACAGATCGCCTTTGGTGATCATGACGACCACCGACTCCTTCGGCGCCTGCTCCGCGATCGACTGCGGAATCTCGATGCCCTTGCTGTTCTGGATGACCTCCACCTCGGTCGAGTACACCAGCAGGAACGCGACCAGCGTCGAGAGGATGTCGATGAGCGGGATCAGGTTCAGCTGCGTATCCGCGCGATGCCGCATGTGATTCTGCGCCATGCGCCGCGCGCGGTTGGATGTGCTCATGGTTGCTTGACCTCCTCGGGCGCCGGCGCATCCCCGATGGAAACATCCGGAAACAGCTCCGCCTGCACGGTGTTGAGCCCCTGCTTCGCCTCGAAGACACGCACGCGGTCCATGACCTGCACAAGGGTGTCATAGGGAGTGTCCGACTCCAGCAGGATGGTTGCATCCGTCTTCTCGGGAAACTTCGCCTTGATCCGTTTCAGGTAATCGGTCAGTCCGTCGTAGTTATAGCCGGCCGCGGTGTTGGCCAGTGTCGCGAGGGGCCCGGAGTTGCGGTCCGCCACCTGCAGCAGGTCCTTGCGCACCATCACCTCGATCTGCAATCCCGGCGGCGGCTCGCGGAACTCGGTCTGCGCGGCGGGCAGGTTGAGCTGCAGGACCACGGTGCGCGAGAACACGGCCGTCATGAGCAGGAACGTCACGAGCACCGTGAAGATGTCGATCATGGGCACGAGCAACAGCTCTTGCGGCTGCCGGTGATGCCGCAGAAGCTTCCGGGTTTGGTAGGACCGACGCATGTGAGGCTCTCAGCCCTGAAAGCGTGAGTGAGACCGCACCTGGTTTCAGGCCGCCGCCGCGGGAGCGGGCTGCTGCCGTTCGGTGATCGCGTTCAGGAACTTCACGGAGGCCATCTCGAGGCTGTCGATGACCTCGGTGGTCTTCGTCTGCAGGAACGCATGGATGAACAGCAGCGGTACCGCCGTCATGAGTCCGAACGCCGTGCAGTTCATGGCGACCGAGATACTCGCCGAGAGAAGGTTCGCCTTCTCCGCCGGATTGATCGTCGCCACGGCCGCGAACGCGCGGATGAGGCCCATCACCGTCCCCAGAAGGCCGAGCAGCGTCGCGAGATTCGCGAAGGTGGCGAGATAGTGCGTGCGCTTCTCGAGGCGCGGCAACACTTCCATGAGGCTCTCCTCCATCGCCTTCTCGATGTCGTCACGGCGGCGCGCCGTGGAAATGCGGGCCAGCCCGTAGTTGAGGATGTGGCCGATCGCCGACTCCGATTTCGAAGTCACCTGCACCACCTGACGGAAGTTGCCCTGCGACAGCATGGGCACGATCTCGTTCCAGAGCGTGCGGTTGCGCACGGCGGTATGTGTCAGGTAGATGTAGCGCTCGATGGCTATCGAGAGCCCGACTACGAACACGATGGCGATGGGGTACATGAAGTCCCCGCCGCCCTGAAAAAATCGCACGATCAAGTTCCAGAAACCCATCGTAGTCACTCCCGCTCACGGACCAAAACACACACCGGCTCTAGTATGCAAAACTGAATGACATAAGCTCAAAAAGCTGCGATCCAGTCCTCATCCCGAGAGCATTGCAGACAGCATTTCAGCGCTTGTCGCCCGAACCTTGACCCGCGGCCGCGGCGTCCGGCTTCAGGGCGTCGTAATAACGGTTTTCGCGCTTGAAGACGTCACGATCGACCGGCTCGAGCACCTCATCGAGCAGACTGTTCACCGGCTTGCCGATGAGGTCGCCGAGATCGGAGCGCTTCCAGGGCACGATATATAGCACCTTCGGCAATTCCTGGTTACCGGTGATCTGGGTTGTATCGAGCTGCAGGCGGTCCTGTGTCTTGCCGCCCGCACCGGGCTTGGGCACCTTGGAATCCGCCGGTGCCTGCGTACCCGCCGCCGGCGCGTCGCCTTTGTTCTGGGCGGCCGGCTTGGCACGCGCGGAGCCTTTCGCGGCAGCTTTCGGCGGCGACGTCCCGGTGTTGGGCGCAGAGCCCGCCCCGTTTCCCGCGCCGGCTGACGAGCCGCTCACCGAAGTGGCCGAAGATCCAGGAGAGACGGTAGCAGCGGGCGCTGGCGTTGCCGAGGTATTCACACCGGGCTCGAGCTCATCGGGTCGCGGGACCTCGCGCGCCGGGGGAGCAGGCGCCGGACTTTGCTGCGCCCAGGCGCACGGCACGGCCGCCAACAGTCCGACGACGATCCAACGAGCCCCGCCCTTGCCGACAGTTTTGAGCGCTGCTCGGCAGGTGGCTGCATTACGCATGGCCGTGTCGCACATGATCACTCTCCCGCTTTGGGCGGAGGCGCGGCTTCTGCCGGCGGCTCCGCGGGGTTCTGTCCCGGTGCTCCTTCGGGCGATGCCGGCGGGGGCACCGCAGTAGGGTCCTGCCCGGGCGCCGTTTCCGAAGGTGCGCTCGCCGGTGCCGTGGGCCGCTTCAACGGAGGCTTGCCCGTCCTCTGCCGCAGCTCGGCAATCCAGCCGCTGACCGGCTTCTCCTCGCCCGTAATCTCTTTGTAACGCTCGAACGCCGTCAGCGCGCGCTCGGGGTCACCGAGATAGAGGTCCGATACCACGCCGAGGTTCCGATAGGCGGGCGCAAAGTTGGGATCGGCGGCGATGGCGTGCTCATAGGAAGCCGCCGCATTCGGAAACTCGCCGCGCATTCTCTGAGTGGCGCCCAGCTCGGTCCAGGCGACGGCGCTACCATCGTTGCGTTCCACGGCCGTCTTGAGTGCGTCCTCCGACAGGTCGAGATGGCCGGTCTTGCGGTAAAGGATGCCGAGGTTCACGTAGGGCGTCGCCAGCTGCGGAAACTGCAACGCAATCTGTTTGAATTCGAGCTCCGCTTCCGTGGCATTACCGGAGCGCATGAAGCCCACCGCACGCTCGAAATCTGCTTTCCCGCGGGGTGTCAGGGCGACAGGCGCCACATCGGTGGCGGACTTTCCCCCCGGTGCAGCCGAACTTGCGTGCCCGGACTCACCGGGAACGGCTGATGTCCCCGGCGCAGACTTTTCCGGGGGTGTCTCCGAGGGCTGGCGAGGCATGATTCCGCACGCACTCAACAACGCCAGCGCGACCGCAGGCACAACGACGCGGACGGCTCGCGAAAGCGAACCGTTCGGCCGGTGCCCACAGGGCAGCGGATCACCGGACGCCCGGTCGGTCGCGGGGCGAATGATCGCCACGCGCAGACCCGGCACCGTGATGTCAGTTGAGGGTCGTGACCACATCCTGCGTCAACTCCGTCTTGCCATAACGGGCGGGTTTGAGCTCCGCCAGGACCTGGAAGCTCTTTTGCACCCACTCGTCGTACACGCCATCCTTCGCTCGCGCCGTATTGAGCTCGTGTGCCTTGATCGCCTGCTCCTCGAACGGAAACACCTGCTCCTCGAGCAGGGAGTTATATTCTTCCAGCTCGTCCGCCTTCAGATTCTTCGGCCGCTCGGAGCTCATGACGTCCTTGGCGAGCGTTCTGTAGAGCTCTGCCATCTCATATGTCGAGGCCGTTGTGACCTCCGCAACCTGGTATTCAGCGGCGCGCTTGTAGCCGTCCATCGCGCCCTCGAGTGCCTTGCGCTTGGTCACGAGACTCTTCTTGAGCGGTAACGTCAAACGTACGGCGCGGAACTCGTCGCGCGCGGGCTGCGCAAGGGAGAGCTGCGCTTTCGCCGCGAGGTAATGAGTGCGATCCGTCCGCTGCGCGCCCGCTTGCGCATCCGCCTTGATGATCTCGCGGTACCAGTAGTCCCGTCGCGCAACGTCACCCGTTTTCGTCGCGTAGTCCGCGAGCCGCTGGCGCGCTTCCACCGCATCCACCATCGGCGTGGGATTCGTGGCGACGAACTTCTCGAGCATCGAAACCGCTTTCGACACGTTGTTGGCTTTCGCGTACAGGTCGGCCGACTGCAGCAGAGCCTCCCGCTGCACGGCCCGATCCTCGGTCGGACTCGCTGCGATCCGCTCGAACTCTCCAGCGGCCTCGCCCGGACGGTTGGCTTCCGAGTACGCCACGGCGAGCTTGCGGGTCACGTCGGCCGAATGCTCGTCCTTCGGAAATTCGCGGCGGAAGTCCTCGAGCACGGTGATGGCGCGGTCCCATTGCTTGAGCACGATGAGCTGCGCGGCAGCGTCATACAGCGCCGTCGAGCGGATCTTCGAATCGGGAGCGACCCGTGCAACGCGCAGATAATCTTCCACCGCGCCGGCGGAATCGCC
>JAQGOC010000231.1 GCA_028293805.1 Gammaproteobacteria bacterium | reverse complement strand
GACGCGTGTTTCGGGTTCTTCGAATGTCATAGACCGCATGCTCTAGGCGAAGCCGCCGATGCGCAAGACTTGCCAAAAAAATGATGCTGTGGAACGGCTGGGGCGCAGCCCAGATCACGCGTTCTGCTGAGCGTCCAGCGACACTTGCATTCGTGCGCTTGCAGTTGTCATGTAACGCTCGCGTCAGATCAGCGAGCCGGTCACGCTCCTGGCCCTAGCCCGCCGAATCCGCCTCCGCTGGTTGCCGCGCGGCGGCCATCGGACGGTAACCAATGCCCAGCAGGCGAGCGCGCAACGGAAAGGCGCTCGCGAGAGAAGCCAACAGCGTCGAGGCATAGGGAACGGATTGGATCATCAGCACCACGATCCATGCGAGCCGATCCGGCCCCTGCTGCTGCGGCGAGTGGGCCACGCCCCAGGCGGCGAGCCACAAGCCGATCATCATAAGTGATTCCTCGCGGGCGGCGGCGAGAGCGTGCAGAAGCCGCGCCGACTCTCCGTTCTTCGGCGTGCGGAAGAACGGCTCACTGCGCGTGAACAGCCCCTTTATGACCGCGGTACCGATGGTGTGCGTGAGTGCGAGTCCGGCAATCGCTGCAGCAATCGTCTGGCGGAAATTCGCGCCCACGCGGACCCGGTACAAGTGCACGAGCTTCGCGAGCTTGAACGTGAACAACGACAGCGGCAGCACCGAATACATCACGAGCGGCGGATCGATTTGTCGAGGCGCCAACACCATCGCCGCTGACCAGCCGAGGGCCGCGATGTTGAAAAGCATGTTGCATCCGTCAGCAACCCACGGCAGCCAGCCCGCGACGAAGTGATAGCGCTGCCCGGGCGACAGCGGGCCCCCTTCGAAAAAGAAGGCGCGCGCGTGGCGTTTGAGGATTTGCATGGCGCCGTAGGCCCAGCGGAAGCGCTGCTTCTTGAAGTCGATGAAGGTGTCCGGCATGAGCCCGCGGCCGTAACTCGTCGGCACGTAGCTGGCCTCGAATCCGGCTTCGAAGATCCGCAAGCCGAGCTCCGCGTCTTCGGTAATGCACCACTCGGCCCAGCCGGTGCTTTCGAGCAGGTCGCGCCGCACCATGGTCATCGTGCCATGCTGAATGATGGCGTTGCGCTCATTGCGCGTGATCATGCCGATGTGGAAAAACCCGCGGTACTCGGCATAGCACATCGCCTTGAACGCGCTCGCGCTCTCGTCACGATAGTCCTGCGGCGCCTGCACGATCGCGATGCGTGGATCCTGAAATCCGGGTATGAGCTCGCGCAGCCAGCTGGGATCGACGACGTAGTCGCTGTCGATGACCGCGACGATCCGCGCGTCGGGCGCGGTGCGGGTCAGCGCGAAGTTGAGCGCGCCCGCCTTGAACCCCTTCAGGGGCGCCACGTGGAAGAACCGGAACCGCTCGCCGAGCGCGGCGCAGTGAGCCTCGACCGGACGCCAGACGCTCTCGTCCTTCGTGTTGTTGTCGATGACGAGCACTTCGTAGTTCGTGTAGTCCAGGCGGGCCAGCGCATCGAGCGTCTCGATGACCATCTCGGGCGGCTCGTTATAGGCCGGCACGTGAACCGAGACTTTCGGCTGCGGCTCCCCGTTCGCGAGCACGGGGGCACCGAGGCGCCGCCGGGAGGTGACCCAATGGGCTTCAGCCCATTCGTGCGCCTCCGCCAGCAGCACGAGTATCACACCCAGCATTCCAAGCAGCAGCAGCACGCCGGAGACGACGCTCGAGACGGTCATGTACTGCTGAGTGAAATCGTAGAACACCCACACCGCAATGGTGGCGGCCGTGTACACGACGATGGCCAGGAAGCTGCGCCCCCGATTGCGCAGCGTCTCGCTGTTCAAATAGAGAACGCCGAGCACCAGAAGGGCCACCGCCACGGAGATCGCAGCCAGCACGTGCCACTCCGGGACTCGCACGATGGGCGCCGTAAACTCGAACTTCGGATGGCGGTCCACGTCGTACACGCCCCAGTACGAGCCGACCGCCCCTTCCTGATAGGCCTTCCAGGGCTGGTCGAAAGCTTCCATCACGTAGTAGATGATCTGCTCACGCTCGGCGCGCTGCAGAAACCGCCGCAGAAACAAGGCCTCATTCGCGTCCGAGGCGACCGCGGACTCGCGCGTTCTGCCGCGACTCGGCCAGCCAATCTCGGCCACCACGATCGGTTTGCCGGGGAACGCCTTCTGCAGACGGCGAAACTGCGCAAACGAGTACTCGACAGCCGTCTCGACGGTGACTCCCTCCCAATAAGGAAGGAGGTGCACCCCGATGAAGTCGACGTGCTCAGCCAGCTCCGGGTGGGCGAGCCATACGTGCCAGGGCTCGGCGGTGCTCACGGGCTGCCCGATCGCATCGCGCGCCCGGTCGAGATACTTCTCGAGCTGCTCGATGGGAATGTCGCCCCGCAGGACGACTTCGTTGCCGATGATGACCCGGACGACGTTGATATGGGTGCGCGCGAGCTCTATCGCCGTGTTGATCTCCGTCTCGTCCATGTCGCGATGGTTGTCGACCCATGCGCCGACGGTGACGTTGATCCCATGGCGCTCGGCGAGCTGCGGCACATCGGCCAGCGTGCCGGCATTGCTGTAGGTGCGCACGGCCAGGGTCTTGCCTTCGAGCAGCTTGAGATCGGTATCGATCTCGGCGTCGGTGGGCATTTCCTTGTGAGTCGGATCTTCCCCGATGCGGAATGGCGAGAACGCGAATCCCTGGATGCGGGCGGGCCAGGGCGGTTCGAGCGTCGGACGGTTCAGGAACGCCCAGACGGCGAAGGTCAGGGTCGCGAACACCGCTGCGATCAACAGGCCGGGTAAGCTCTTCATGAAACTCAGTACATGGAAGGGCCCGCATCATACGATGCAACAGCGTAACTGCGCCTGAACCAGCGCTTCGAGGTGGGTCGCTACCAGACGCCGACGTTCGGCATGGAGATCCAGGGTTCGGCCGGCGCCAGCGCCGCACCCTTTTGGAGCAGCTCGACGGAGATATTATCGGGTGAGCGGATGAAAGCCATCCGTCCGTCGCGCGGGGGTCGATTGATGACCACGCCTTGGTCGGCCAGATGCTGGCAGGTCGCGTAAATGTCGTCCACCTCGTAGGCAAGGTGTCCGAAGTTACGTCCGCCCGTGTAGGCCTCCGGGTCCCAATTGTGAGTGAGCTCGACTTGCGCCGACTCGTCGCCGGGTGCCGCCAGGAACACCAGAGTGAAGCGCCCCTGCGGGCTGTCCTTGCGCGACAGCTCCTTCAGCCCCAGCGCGTCCCGGTAGAACCGCAGCGATGCGTCGATATCGGTGACGCGAACCATTGTGTGCAGATATTTCATGGCATCGGACCGCGCGGGCGGCGGCCTAAAACATCTCCGACGGACCGGGCGTCTTGATGGTCACCTTGTGCCGCGACGGGATGAAGTCGCCGGTGATCATGTCTTCGTAGCTTTGTCCCGGGCCCACCATGGGGTAGACGCCAGCGTCGGGATCGATCATCACCTCGAGAAATGCGGGCCCCTCGAAGTTCACGAACTCTTCGATGATCCGCGGCACATCCTCTTTACGGTCGAGGCGCACGGCGTAACGGAAGCCGTCCGCCTGCGCGGCCTTGACAAAGTCCTTCTTGTGCAACGACTTGTCGCTCGCGGACAGCCGCCCTTTGAAATAGAGCTTCTGCCACTGCTTGACCATGCCGTCGCCGCAGTTGTTCAGCACGACGACTTTGACGGGCAGGTCGTAGGTCGTGACGGTCTCCAGCTCGCCGATGTTCATCCGGATGCTGGAGTCGCCGTCGATGTCGATGACGAGGCGCCGCGGATTGGCAATCTGCGCGCCAATGGCCGCGGGCAGCCCGAAACCCATCGTGCCCATGCTCCCCGAAGTCAGCCACAGGCGCGGATGGCGGAAATCGCAGTACTGCGCAGCCCACATCTGGTGCTGGCCGACGCCCGTAGTGATGATGGCCTCGCCCCGTGTGTGCTTGTTGATCTCCTCGATCACGTAGTACGGCTGGATCAGGGTGCTCGCGCGGTCGTAGTTCATTGCGTAGACGCGCTTCAGCTCGCCGATGCTCGTCTGCCACGCGCCGTAGTCGCGCTTGAATTTCTCGCGCCGGCCATATGCCGTGAGGACCTGCAGCGCCTCGGTAAGCAAGCCGATGTAGCTCCACTGTGCGCGTTTGACCTTGTTCACTTCGGCGCGGTCGACGTCCAGATGCGCAATGCGCTTGGCGTTCCTCGCGAATTTTGCCGGCACGCCCGCCACTCGATCATCGAAGCGCGCACCGACCGCAACGAGGAAATCGCAATCGTCCACGGCGTAGTTCGCGAAGGCGGTGCCGTGCATGCCGAGCATGCGCATACAAAGCGGATTCGTGGTGTCCAGGGCGCCGATACCCATCAGCGTGGTCACCACAGGAATATTGAACGCGAGCGCGAACTCGGTCAGCGCGCTGGCGGCGCCGGCATTGATCACGCCACCGCCGGCGTAGATGAGCGGACGTTGCGCTTCACCGAGCATCTCGAAGAAGCGGGCGGCCTCGTGCGTATCCACCGAGCGGTCGGAAAGCTCCTTCATGCGGCGTCGATAGCCCGGTATCGGGAGCATGCCACCGCCGTGAAACACGCCTTCCCAGTTCTGCACGTCCTTCGGCACGTCGATGACGACCGGCCCCGGCCGGCCGGTCCGTGCGATTTCGAAAGCCGTCCGGATGGTGGCCTCGAGCTTCGTCGGGTCGGTCACCAGGAAAATATGCTTGGCGACCGCACCCATGATGGAGGGCACCGGCGCCTCCTGAAAGGCGTCTGTCCCAATGGCGGCCCGGGCCACCTGGCCACAAATCACGACAATGGGCACCGAATCGGCCATGCAATCGCGCACCGGCGTAACAGTGTTCGTTGCACCGGGGCCGGAGGTGACGATGCACACGCCCACGCGACCGGTGGCGCGAGCGTACCCGGCGGCCATGAAACCGGCCCCCTGCTCGTTCGAGGGCACGATGAGCGGAATCTGGGGCTCGCCGACGCGGCTCTGCTGCTCGTTGTAGAGGAATACCGCGTCGTACGTCGGGAGGATGGCCCCGCCGCTATAGCCGAAAATCGCGGTAACCCCCTCATCCGCAAGCACCTGCATGATCATCCGGGCGCCGGACATCTGCTCGCCGGCAAGCGGATGCCCAATGGGGCGGGGCTGAATGACCGTGTCGCTCATGAGGCGCGCTCTTTACAGATTAAAGACCGAAGAAGTGAGGGGTTATGGACGAGACTAGCAGCTTGCGCCGGCGCTGCAAACACGGGCGGTGGGAGGCCTGGGCCGCAATAGCCATAATCCAATCAATGTGCTGCGTGCGGGACCAGGCGAGGCGCGCGCCCCTGCGGGCGCCCCTGCACACGCCACTGCTCTCGCCGTTATCATGCGGTCTCGCCCTTCAGGTCATCGACTCCGAGTAATGGACTCCCATGCGTCACATCATCGCCATCCTGCTGCAGAACGAAGCCGGTGCGCTCGCGCGCGTCGCGGGACTGTTCTCGACCCGCGGCTATAACATCGATGCCCTGTCCGTCGCCCCGACCGACGACCCGACCGTATCGCGGCTCACCCTCGTTACGAAAGGGTCCGATGCGGTCATCCAGCAGATCGCCAACCAGCTCAACAAACTCGTCGACGTCGTCAATGTCGAGGACATGACCCTGGGCGAGCATCTCGAACGGGAGCTCGTACTGCTCAAGCTGAAGGTCAGGCCGGAGCGAATTGATACCGTCCGCGGCCATGTCATCCGCCTCGGAGGTCGCGTTCTGGATCCGGCGTCTGACGGTTTCATCGTCGAGCTCACCGGCAGCGAGGCCGAGGTCAACACCTTCGTCACCGAGCTCGCGCGCGATGCCGAGTTGCTCGAAGTGGTTCGTAGCGGCGCGCTCGGAATCGGGCGCAACGCGCGACCGCTGCGAGTTGTTCGCTGAACGGCGGCGAGTGACGCATTCTGGCGACGCCGCGCCGGGCCGTTGTATTAATTCCCGACATCAGCCAGAGCGGTTCCCGGGTTGCTCACAGCTCGACAGTCCTCGTAAGATGCCCGCACGGAAATAGACGGGCTCGGGTATCCGCTTCATCGACCCCAGAGCCCGCGGAATGCGGGTGGTCTGAAACGACCGCGGCGTCGCACGACGCACGCGGGGCTGAGGAATGCCCGAGACTCGTCGACTCGGTAGTTTCCTTCCCCGCGACATATACCAGCTTGCCTTGCTCTTTTCCGCTCGAGGCGAAAGTCGTAGCGACGTAGCGACTACGCCTCTCGAGAACGCCATGCATGTATTCAAGAGCCCGCCAGCGTCCCGGAAACAATCGCGCCGCCCTCCTAAGATCCAGAGCACCCGTCCCGCGAAGGACGACAACGCAAAGGAGCACTCCGAGGTCAAGTTGAATGGCGAGACGAGTGCCATTCTCGCAGCGCTGATCGCGCTGAAGCGTGGCAACAGCGATGTGCGGCTGCCGGAGGAATGGCCCGGGCAGGCTGGACGCATCGCGGAAGCGTTCAACGAGGTGGTCGAGCTCAACGTGCGCACTGCACGCGAGCTCGAGCGCCTCAACCAGGTTGTGGGGCGCGAAGGAAAGCTGCGCCACCGCGCGTCTCTGGGCAATGTCAGCGGCTTCTGGTACGACTCGATCGAGAACATCAACGCGTTGATCGACGATCTCGTGCATCCGACTACGGAGGTTGCACGCGTCATCGGCGCCTTCGCCCAGGGCGACCTGACCAAGACCATGGCGCTCGAAATCGAGAGCCGGCCGCTGGAAGGCGAATTCCGCCGTACCGCCAAGACGATCAACAAGATGATCGAGCAGCTCAGCTCGTTCGCCACGGAAGTCACACGTGTGGCGCGCGAGGTCGGCACCGAAGGTATCCTGGGCGGCCAGGCTCGAGTGGAAGGGGTGTCGGGCACCTGGAAAGACCTGACCGAGAGCGTCAACTTCATGGCGGGCAACCTCACCGGGCAGGTGCGCAACATCGCGGAAGTGACGAAAGCCGTAGCCGCGGGCGACCTATCCAAGAAAGTCACCGTGGACGTGAAGGGCGAAATTCTCGAGCTGAAAAACACCGTCAACACGATGGTCGATCAACTCCGTTCATTCGCCTCCGAGGTGACTCGCGTGGCGCGCGAGGTCGGCACCGAAGGCATCCTGGGCGGACAGGCGGACGTAAAGGGCGTGTCGGGCACGTGGAAGGATCTGACCGAGAGCGTCAACTTCATGGCCGGCAACCTCACCGGCCAGGTGCGCAACATCGCGGAAGTGACGACTGCCGTCGCGGCCGGCGATTTGTCCAAGAAGATCACCGTCGACGTGAAAGGAGAGATCGAGGAACTGAAGGACACCATCAACACGATGGTCGATCAGCTGCGCTCATTCGCCGCCGAAGTGACTCGCGTAGCGCGCGAGGTAGGCACCGAAGGCAGCCTTGGCGGGCAGGCGCAGGTGGAAGGCGTGTCGGGTACGTGGAAGGACCTCACCGACAACGTGAATCTCATGGCGAGCAATCTCACGAGTCAGGTGCGCGGCATCGCCAAGGTCGTGACCGCAGTGGCCAACGGCGACCTGGACCTCAAACTGAAAGTCGATGCCAAGGGGGAAATCGCCGCCCTCGCCGAAACCATCAACAGCATGACCGAGACTCTCGCGACGTTCGCGGATCAGGTGACCAGCGTGGCGCGCGAGGTGGGTGTGGAAGGCAAGCTCGGAGGCCAGGCGAAGGTGCCAGGCGCCGCGGGTACCTGGAAGGGTCTTACGGAGAACGTGAACCAACTCGCAGCGAACCTCACGACCCAGGTGCGCGCGATCGCGGAAGTGGCGATGGCTGTGACGAAAGGTGACCTGACACGGTCGATCACCGTGCAGGCGGAGGGCGAGGTTGCGGCCCTCAAGGACACCATCAACGAGATGATCCGCAATCTCAAGGACACCACGCAGAAAAACACGGAGCAGGACTGGCGCAAGACCAACCTCGCCAAGTTCAGCCGGATGCTCCAGGGCCAGAAGGATCTCGTCGCCGTGGGCCGGATGATTCTGTCCGAGCTCGCGCCCGTCGTCGGCGCGCAGCAGGCGGAGTTCTACGTGCTCGACTCCGTCCGGGCCACTCCGAAACTGCAGCTGCTGGCGAGCTATGCATCGGGCGGACAGGGAGCGCACGGGAAGGAGCTTAGCCTGGGCGAAGGGCTGGTGGGCCAGTGCGCGGTCGACAAGCAGCAGATCCTCATGCAGGACGTACCGGCCGATGCGCTGCGCATCTCCTCCGGCCTGGCACTGTGCTCGCCGCAGAACATTCTCGTGCTGCCCGTCGTCTTCGAAGGCCAGGTGAAGGGCGTGCTGGAGCTCGCCTCATTCGAGCGTTTCAGCTCCACGCACCAGGCGTTTCTCGACCAGCTCACCGAGAGCATCGGGGTCGTGATCAACACGATCGAAGCCAACATGCGTACGGAGAACCTGCTGCAGCAGTCGCAATCGCTCGCGCAGGAGCTGCAGCAGACGAACCAGGAGCTGCAGGAGAAAGCCCAGCTGCTGGCGCACCAGAATCATGAGGTCGAGCGCAAGAACAGCGAGGTGGAGCAGGCCCGGCAGGCGCTCGAGGAGAAGGCCAAGCAGCTGGCGCTCACGTCGAAGTACAAATCCGAGTTCCTTGCCAACATGTCGCACGAGCTGCGCACGCCGCTCAACAGCCTCCTCATCCTTTCCGACCAGCTGTCGCGCAACTCCGATGGCAATCTCACGCCGCGCCAGGTCGAGTTCGCCCGCACGATACACTCCGCGGGTAACGACCTACTCATGCTCATCAACGACATTCTCGATCTGTCGAAGATCGAGTCCGGCACGGTGGTCGTCGACGTCGGGGAGCTGCGCTTCAAGGAGCTGCAGCATTACGTGGAACGCAACTTCCGCCACGTTGCTGAGGCGAAGACCGTCGGGTTCGTCGTGATCCTGGGCGAGCAGCTGCCGAGCTCCATGGTGACGGATGCCAAGCGTCTGCAGCAGATTCTGAAGAACCTGCTGTCGAATGCCTTCAAGGTCACCCACCGGGGACAGGTCACGCTGACCATCGATCGCGCCGACGTCGGCTGGGGACCGGAGAACGAGGAGCTCGAGCGCGCGCACGAGGTGCTGGCGTTCTCGGTAAATGACAGCGGCATCGGCATCTCGGCCGACAAACAGCAGATCATCTTCGAAGCCTTCCAGCAGGCCGACGGCAGCACGAGCCGCAAGTACGGCGGCACCGGTCTCGGGCTCGCCATCAGCCGCGAGCTGTCGAAGCTGCTCGGCGGTGAGATCCGTCTCGTGAGCGCACCCGGCAAGGGCAGTATTTTCACGCTCTACCTGCCGCAGACGTACATCGGGTCACGGTCCACTCGCCAGCGCACGCCGGCGGAAATCGCGGCGCAGAAGCCGCCGAGCGCGGTGCTGGATGAGATCTTCCAGGACGGCCCGGCACGCCTGCCCTCGATGGCCGCGCCCGCGGAGCGGGAAGAGGAGCACGAGCAGGAATCGCTGGCCAGCAACGAAGCCCAGGACGACCGCGAGTCGATCCAGCCCGGCGACAAGGTACTGCTCATTGTCGAGAATGACCTGGCGTTCGCACGCCTGCTCCTGGAAGGTGCGCGCGAGAAGGGATTCAAAGGCTTGGTCACCACGCGTGGGTCAGGCGCTTTGACGCTATCGCGCGATTTCGAGCCGGATGCCGTGACGCTCGATTTGTTCCTGCCGGACATGAACGGCTGGCGGGTGCTCAACCGTCTGAAGAACCACCTGGCAACACGCCACATCCCGGTGTGTGTCATTTCGACCGACGAGGCCCGCGCTCAGGCACTCGAAGCTGGGGCCGCGGGCTTCATTGCGAAGCCGCTGCAGTCGAAGGACCTCCTCGACCGCGCGCTCGAGGAGCTGCATCAATTCGTGACCCGTCCGACGCGCCACCTGTTGATTCTCATGCCCGAGTCGAACGAACGGGACGAAATCGTGGCGATGCTCTCGGGCATCGATGTGCGGATATTCCCGGTGGCGAATGCAACTCTCGCCTGCAGCATTCTGCAGGAGCAACCGATCGACTGCCTGGTGGTGGGTCCTGGCGCGCCCGCCCTGGATCTGCAAGCGTGCGAACCGCTACTGGTCGACGACGGCACGGGACTCGGTCAGCCCGGCGTTGTGTTCTACGGCGCGGGCCGCTTCGAAGCGGGCTACGAGGACTTCCGCCGGCGGTTCAAGGACCGCATCACCATCCGCGAGTCGCAATCGCGCGAACGCCTCCTCGAGCAAACGGCCCTCTTCCTCCACCGCGATCTCAATGCACTGACACAGAGCGCGCGCTGCCAGCTGGAGGCTCTGCATGAAGCGCAGAAGGCGCTCGCGGGAAGGAAGGTGCTCATCGTCGACGATGACATGCGCAACATCTTCGCCCTCGCCACCGTGCTCGATGAACAGGGAATGACGGTGATCTCCGCGGACAATGGCCGTGAGGCGATCCAACACGTCCTGCAGGATTCCTCGATCGACGTGGTCCTCATGGACATCATGATGCCCGAGATGGACGGCATCGCCACCATTCAGGAGATCCGCAAGATTCCGGAAAGACATGAGCTGCCCATCATCGCCGTGACGGCGAAAGCCATGAAGGGCGATCGGGAAAAATGCATCGCGGCGGGCGCGTGGGATTACCTGTCCAAGCCGGTGAACACGCAGGACCTGCTCGCCGCCTTGCGCGCGTGGCTGAAGGCTTGACCGTGGCACAAGCCCGCGCACGCATTCTCATCGTCGACGATCTTCCGGAGAAGCTGCTCGTCTACGGCACGCTACTCGAAGATCTCGACGCGCAGATCGTCGAGGCGCGCTCGGGAACCGAGGCGTTGAAGCGCGTGCTTGAGGGCGAGTTCGCGGTCATCCTGCTGGACGTCAACATGCCCGACATCGATGGGCTCGAGACCGCCAACCTCGTGCGTCGGCATAAGAACGGGCGCCACACCCCCATCATCTTCATCACGAGCTACGCGGATGAGATGCAGACGGCACGCGGCTACGAGCTCGGCGCGGTGGATTACATTCTCTCCCCCGTCATAGCCTCGGTGCTGCGCACGAAGGTGCGGGTGTTTGTGGACCTGTATCAGGCACGTGCCGCCCTTGCACTGTCGAATCAGGAACTCGAATCCCGTGTCACGGACCGAACGGCTGAATTGCAGAAGAGCAACGAGCGCCTGCAGGGTGAGATCGCCGAGCGCCTGCGGGCGGAGGCCGAGCGCGAGGCCCTGCTCGCGAGGGAGAAGGTGTTGCGTGCGGAAGCCGAAGAGCTGAGCCGGCTCAAGGATGAGTTCCTCGCGACGATGTCGCACGAGCTGCGCACGCCGCTGAATGCGATCTTCGGTTGGATTACGTTGCTGCGGACTCGCCGCCTGGATGAAGCCACACAGGAGCGGGCGCTCGAGACCATCGAGCGCAATGCCCGCGCGCAAAAGCGCCTCATCGAGGATTTGCTCGACGTGTCGCGGATCGTGACGGGAAAAGTGGCGCTCGAGCTCGTGACCGTCGATCCGCGGCGCGTGGTCGAGGCGGCGCTCGAAACGATGCATCCGGCGGCGCAGGCGAAGGGTCTGCAGATCGTGCCGCTTCTCGACAGCAGCGCGGGCACGGTGCGAGGCGATTTCGCGCGGTTGCAGCAGATCGTGTGCAATCTCCTGTCCAACGCCATCAAGTTCACGCCGGCGGGCGGGCAGGTCGAGGTTTGCCTGGCGCGCCGCGATGGCGAGGTGGAGATCAGCATCCGCGACAGCGGCCAGGGGATCAAGCCGGAATTTCTGCCGCTGGTGTTCGATCGTTTTCGGCAGGAGGACGGTTCCATCAGTCGCCGGCATGGCGGGCTGGGCCTCGGGCTGGCCATCGTGCGGCATCTGGTTGAGTTGCACGCCGGTACGGTGGATGCGGACAGTGCCGGGGAAGGAAAGGGCGCGCGGTTTAGCGTGCGTTTGCCGGCTCGCGACGCCACAGTGGTGCCACGGGCAGTGGAGATTGCTCCGGGCGGAATGGTGACGGTGGCGATGTTGACGGGCGTCCGACTGCTTGTTGTAGACGACGACCCGGGCGCGAGGGAGCTGATCAGCGGGATGTTGGAAGGGTTCGGGGCGGAAGTCAGTGTTGCCGAGAGCGGACCGGCGGCGCTGACATTATTGTTTGCGCAGCGACCGGACGTATTGGTTGCGGATCTGGGCATGCCCGGCATGGATGGGTATGCGCTCATCGAGCAGGTCCGGGCGCTGGATCCGGACTATGGGGGACAGACGCCGGCCGTCGCGGTGACGGCTTATGCCTCACCGCTGGACAGACTCCGGGCGTTGCAGGCGGGATACCAGAATCATGTGGCCAAGCCGGTGGAGGCCGAAGAGTTGGCTATCGTGATTGCCAGCCTGGCGGGGCGCACGGCGCAGGACAAGCGAGGTTAGAGCCTGTTGGGAGGTCGTTGGGCCGACCTTTAAAAGCGGTGACACGGCTGCACGGTGTAGTGCAGGGGAGCCACTGATGAGCAACGCCAGGGCAGCCGATCGGGCCCCGTTGCGTTGGATGGGCGTGGCGCGGCGTTATTTGCGCGCCGTTTCGGGAGATGACGCGTATGAGCGTTATCTTGCCCATCACGCTGTCGAGCATGCGGGCGAGCCGGTAATGACGCGCAAGGCCTACGTCGCAGACTGCCAGCGACAGAAATGGACCGGGGTAACGCGCTGCTGTTGAGCTGCTGTAAGCCTCGGGTGTAGAGTGACGCGGTGCGTCACGCCAGGGCGGATAATAAACGATTGCCAAAGCGCGGCAAACACGCCGCGTGAGCCGTCGGAAAAAGGAATCGCTCAGTTGAAAACAATCATCTTTTCCGAACAAGCGCTCGTACGCGTGTGGCGCAATCTGAAGACGCGGGCAAATCTGCCGACGGGGCATTTCGGCCATGCTGCGGTGACGATCACCGGCAACAGCGTCAAGGGATCCCCCAAGTATCCACACCTGCAACATATCAGCTTCTGGCCCGGAGAGAGCGTGGGGCTTCTCAATGCCGTCAACGTCGTGCGGGGCTCAGTATCCCCTCATGGCTCGGAGGACAAGGAAAACGAGATGAACTCTCTGACCGCCCTCCGGCTGGAAGTGGGTTATTGCAGAGCGAACAGTATTCCCTACCCGCCCATCTGGGACCTGAACCTGGAGCAGGCGAATAAAACGCCGCTGACGGACCCGCGGCCCGGGCAAAAGAGGCGCGCGGATTCGCCCAACGTCCCCGCCAGGACGTACGGTGACCTGATGCCGATATACTCCCAAAGCGCCGAAGCCAAGATCTATCTCCCCGGGCTGATGGCACGCGGCAGGCATTGGGGTCTCCATCTGAGCAATATGGCGATGTGGTGGAACAATTTCGTGGCGAGCCGTCCGCCCTATCGTGCGTTGAGCGCGGAGGACAACTGCGCGGGTGTTGCTCTGAAAGGCTTGCAGGCTGGGGGATCGGAAGCCCTGGTCAAACTTCCGGGCATCAAGGTGTATACCGAGCCGTTGCAGGTCGAGGCGTATGCACGGGAGCTCGAGAAGCGTTTCAAGGAGCTGGAGCTTTTGACCGGCATATTGGAAGCGGACAACACTCCCGCCCGCACGCCCGTGGCCGCCAATGAGATTTCCGACGGGCTATGGCGATTCGACCTGTGGAAAAAGGCGAGCGCGTTAGGTGTGTTGCACCAGCGCAGCGACACCATCAGGGAGATTGACGCCAACCTGGAGGCCTACCAGAGGCTCACGTGGAAGTATGCCTTCAACGAGCGGTACGCCATATTCGTCAAGCTGTTCCTCGCCGTGGTCAAGCACCGGGAGGAGAAGAGTGACAGCAAGCGCTCGGCAGCGGTGGCGCAGTTAGGCTCGCATATTCTGAAGCTGTTGAAGGATCGTCGCTTCTACGATTGAGCCTTCAGTGCACGCGCATGTTGCGGATCAGGCGCCGGTCGATATACATGCGGGCATCGAGAACGAGGCGATCCTGCGCCTGCTGCAGCTGATGCAGGAAGAACATCACCAGGATGCACGCCACGAGCGCTGTCAGCGTGGCATTGAAAGTCACGCCCAGGCCAACCCGAATGGCTGCTATCGGGGGCACGCCTTTGGCTGTGGCCGTTAGGGTTGGCCGGCGCGGAGCGACGCCTGATAAGCCTCAATCTTGGGCAATATCAAGAGACGGCGGGCGAGACTCTCGGGGGGCCAATAAGATTCACGTTCGTAGTATTCCGCGACGGATGGAACGCCCGCCGGAAGTTGAACCCACGGCTGCTTGGAGGAAGTAAAGATGTGTATATCGGGTGGCAGGTGATCTGGCGCGTCAAGCGTGCCGACGCGAACGAACCTGATGACGGGGCCCGCACCCGCATAGTTGCTCCATACCGCCACCCGGCATTTTGAGCAGCGCGCGATCTTCTGTCCCTTCCCGCTGTTAGACGGCGTGTCGATGATCTTTGGCTCCGCACCCAAATGAACCACGTAGTCTGCCTCGATCATGGCATTCAACGCGAACGACGCGCCGCTCTCTCGCTGGCACCAACGACAATGGCAGCAATGTACAAACAGCGGCTGCTTTGCCATTCGATAGCGGACAACGCCGCAATCGCAGCCCCCGTCCAGCGGAAAAACATTGCTCGCGACCATGCTTGCGATGTGTGCCTTGAGTGAATGCCGGCTCGCGCAGTGTACCGAAGCGTGCGCTTGACGGAAATCTGGGTTCAGAGGAGACCTTATTGCGTTGCTTGTGCGGAGGAACGCAACTTTTCGGGGTAGGTTTGCGTGCCCGGAGAACTGCTTTTCGGCCCAGCCGCCCGAGTACAGCTCCCGGTTCGGGGCCAGGTGAGAGCTACGTGAGACTTCCGAGCAATCACAGGTGCAGCTTTTTTACCTGTGCGCTGTTGGCCTCCATGCCTCGGGTCGACGAGCTTTTCGACCAGCGCCTTGCATTCGTTACCCCGTTGGATTTCTTCACTGAAAACTTGGAATGCGGTCGTTCGTACGATCCGCTTTCGAGGTTATTTTGCAGGGCTCCAGGTCATTCGCCATCATAGGGGCTTCTAAATCAAGCCATGTCGATGGAAAGCGGTTGCGCTTTAATGGAATCCAAGGAAGCAAATGACTGTCATCAAACACAACCCGCCGGAACTGTTCCCGCCGTATCGGTGCTACAGCCATGCAACGGAGATCCGAGATAGTTCGCGCTTGCTGATCATCAGCGGGCTCAATGGCTACTCGCTGACGGTGTCACTATGCCGGAGTCGTTCGAGGAGCAGGGCAACATCATCTGGAGGCACATCGGTACGCTCTTGCGGTCAGCGGGAATGGACTATCAGGATCTGGTCTCGCTGCGCACATACCTGGCGCGGTCCGGTGCGAGCTGCTGCTCGCGGCTGCAGCGAGCGAAGGTGTCGCTCTCGAGCGCGCCCGCATGCGCGGCCTGCAACTCCTCGCTGCCGATTCCCGCGCTGCCTCGATGCTGTTACCGGGAGGTCCTGCCGCGACTTGAGCGGTCCAGCAGGCTCCCGAGTTATATGGAGGCTCCTACGGAATCAGGACCGTCGATCCCGTTGTGCGACGCGTCTCGAGGTCGCGGTGGGCATCAGCGGCCTCGGCCAGAGCATACGTCTGGCCGATGAGGACCTTGATGGCCTTCTTTTTCACGGCGGCGAACAGCTCACGGGCTGCGCTGTCGAGCGCATCGCGAGTGCCGATGTAATGGAACAGTGTTGGACGGGTCAGGAATAGCGAGCCGCGCTTGCTGAGCTCCAGGGGACTGATGGCCGGCGGCGGCCCGGAAGCGTTCCCGTAAGTCACCATCGTCCCGAGGGGCCGCAGCGAGTCGAGAGATTCCATGAAGGTGTCCTTGCCTACCGAGTCGTAGACGACGGCGACACCCTGGCCCTTGGTGAATTGCTTCACGCTGGCAACGATTTCGTCACGGCCGGAGATCAGGACGAGTTTGCAGCCGTGCTTGCGGGCGAGCTCGGCTTTGGCCTCGCTGCCGACCACGCCGATGACTTTGGCGCCGAGGGATTTGGCCCATTGGCAGAGAATGAGCCCTACTCCGCCCGCGGCGGCGTGAACGAGAAGAGTGTCGCCGCGCGCCACGCGGTAAGTCCGCCTCAAAAGGAAATGGGCCGTCAGGCCTTTCAGCATCAAGGCCGCGGCCTGTTCGTCGGCGATGCCCTTCGGAACTTTGACCAGGCGGTCGGCGGTGATGTTACGCAGCTCGCTGTACGCACCGGGCTTCGAGTTTACGTACGCGACGCGGTCGCCGACACGGAAGCCGCGGACTTTACGACCAAGCGCGGCAATGACACCGGCCGCTTCACGGCCCAGGCCGCTCGGCAGCTCCACCGGATACAGGCCGGTGCGGTCGTAAACGTCGATGTAGTTGACGCCTATCGCTGTATGCCGGACCTGCGCTTCATCGGGGGCGGGCTTGCCGGGATCGAAATCCTCGAAACGCAGGACTTCGGGGCCGCCGTGTTCGTAGAAACGGATGGCTTTGGGCATGTTGTTTTCAGCCTTACGGGCTCGAGAGCCGGGTCTCCAGGCCGGCTAGGATACCGCACGGTCGTGCGCCAGCGCCCATCCGTTCGTGAGCGACTCGAGTGAGGTCCGCGGCGGCCGTCGCGCGGCGCGCTACACGGCGCCCGCTCCACGGCGCCATGACCCCACGAGGCTTGCGCTAGGCAATAACTACAACGCGGCGTCGTCCGTCTCACCGGTCCGAATGCGGATGACGCGCTCGATGTCGGTGATGAAGATCTTGCCGTCGCCGACCTTCCCTGTTTTGGCGGACTTCATGATCGCTTCGATGACCTGGTCGACCAGGTCGCTGCGTACCGCGACTTCTATCCGGGTCTTGGGTACGAAATCGACCACGTACTCGGCCCCACGATACAACTCGGTGTGCCCGCGCTGACGGCCGAAGCCCTTCACCTCGGTGACGGTCATGCCCGAAACGCCGATGTCGGATAGCGCGGCGCGCACGTCGTCGAGCTTGAACGGTTTAATGATCGCTGTGACCAGTTTCATGTGCGAGCTCTCCGTCGGATTTTCGATGCGTT
>JAQGOC010000126.1 GCA_028293805.1 Gammaproteobacteria bacterium | reverse complement strand
CGCAGGCGAAGCAGGCTCATTGGAACGTGAAGGGGCCGAATTTCATCGCACTCCATGAGCTGTTCGATACTGTTGCAGAGCATGTGGAGGACCAGATCGACACGCTTGCCGAGCGGATTACAGCTCTAGGCGGGATCGCGCGCGGTACGCTCGCCGCCGCGGCGCGGACCACGAGTCTGAAACCTTACCCGGAAGATATCACCGACGGGATACAGCACGTCGAAGCTCTGTCGTCCGCGTTTGCGGATTTTGGTGCAAAGATCCGCAAGGGCATTGACGAGGCAGCACGACTGGGAGACGCGGATACGTCGGACCTTTTCACCGGCATCTCGCGTGAGACCGACAAGGATCTGTGGTTTCTCGAGGCGCACTTGCACGCCAAGCGGTGAGTGAGGTTGGGGCCACCCCCCGCCCGTGTTCGCACCGCCAGGCCTCACGGCAGGGTCAGGACGAATACTGAGGTGAGCACGGCAGCACCGTACACGCGGTCGCCGGTCACGGCCAGGCTCTTTGGTCCGAGTACCGCGATGCCGGTCGGTGTTCCAATGCGGGGATCAGCGCCGACGCGCGTGAAGTTATCGCTGCTGGCGCCGATGAGCGTCGTGATCACCCCTGCGGGGCTGACTGCACGCACGGCGTTGTTGTCGGTGTCGGCGACGTAGATCGTGCCGTCAGCGCCGACGGCAACGCCGTGGGGATTGGCAAGACCTTGTTGCGCAGTGGTGCCTGACGCGCCGACAACGGTACTGACGACACCCCCGGCCGTGAACTTCCGAATAGCATTGTTGCCTGCGTCGGCCGCGTAAAAGACGCCCGCCGCGTCGATTGCGAGTCCATAGATCGCAGAGAAACGCGCAGCCGGGCCGACACCGTCAACGGAGCCAGTACTTAGCGGCGTGCCTGCGATCGTCGTGACGTTTCCGGCGATATCGATCCGACGGATCGTCGTGCCGGCAGAGTCTGCAACGTAAAGAGAGCCGGAAGAATCGCGCACAATTCCACGGGGCTGGTAAAACTGGGCTGCGGTACCAAGGCCGTCTGCGCTGCCTGTGGCACCGAGCGTACCGGCGAACGTGGTGACAGTGCCGTCGGGAGCGATTCGGCGGATTGCGCTGTTGTTGGTGTCGGCAACGAACAGAGTTCCATCCGGTGCGGCGGCGATGCCGTCGGGTCTGGCAAACATTGCAGCCGTACCCTTGGCGTCCACTTGCCCAGCCCGGTTGTGCAGTCCGGCGATTGTACTGACGCTGCCTGCCGCTGTTACGCGACGTATATCATGATCGCTCGAGTCGGAGACCACGACGTTGCCTGACACGTCGACGGCAATCGCCATTTCTGCACTGAGACCGCCGAACATTGCGCGGTTGATAACTACTCCGTCACCGTTTGGGGTGGCGATATTTCCGTACACGATGGTCGTCGTCACACCCAGAGGGTCGATCACGCGCAGCGCGTCGTTATAGGAATCCGTGACGTACAAGGTGCCGTCGGATGCGACGGCTAAGCTTGACCTGTTGACAGTGTCGTTACCAGCGGGCACATAGACACCGAATTGAAATACGGACTGCGCGGGAGTTCCATCGATTTGCGTCTCATTCGTCGGCGACGCCGCCTGAGTGGCCACGCCGGCAAGTGTCGTTACCACGCTGTCCGCGAGATTGACCTTGCGGACCTGCCCGAGATTGCTGGAATTCGCGCTTGCGCCTGCGAATGTTGTCACATACAGCGCACCGCCGGCCAATGCAAGTCCGCCAGGCCGGGGTAGTCCTGCCGCGGTGCCCACGCCGTCTGCGGCAGTGGTGCTGCCGTTCCCGGCGACCGTTGTGGTTGCGCCGCCGAGTGTGACTTTGCGAACCGTGTTGTTCTCCTGGTCGGCTACATACAGCGCCCCGGATGAATCGCCGACGAGGCCAGCCGGCCAGCCGAAACGCGCGGTTGTTGCATTGCCATCAGTCGTACCGCTAGACCCAGCGGTGCCGGCGAGGGTCGTTACCGCACCGCCGAGCGTGATACGGCGAATCGTAAAGTTGCGGCTGTCGGCCACATACAGCGCACCGTCGGAACCAAAGGTGATGCCGAACGGCTCATTGAAGCGCGCCGCCGCGCCGGAGCCGTCCGTCGAACCGCTCGAACCGGCGGTACCGGCTAGCGTCGTCACAACCCCGGCGGAGGTGATACGGCGGATCGTGTGATTTAGCGTGTCGGTTACGTACAGTGTGCCGTCAACACCGACGGCGATGTCCCGTGGGCGGTTGAACGATGCCGCGGACCCGGTGCCGTCGCTCGAGCCCGGCGTGCCGGACTGGCCGGCGAGGGTCGTTACGGTCCCATCGATGGCGATGCGCCGAATCGTGTGCCGGAACGAGTCCACAATATAGGCAACACCGGTGCTGTCCAGCGCCACACCGGCTGGCCGTGACAGCTGCGCGGGTGGGGCAAGCCCGACCGCCAATTCTGCGAGCGTCGGGCCGGTCGCCGGTGTGGTGACCGTGAGCGTCGCTGCGGTTGTGTTTTGGGTTTGCCCGCTGCAGCTCGCACGGACGCGAAACTGTGCCGCGTTGTCGCTGCTCGCCGTAGTAAGCGTGTAACTCGTGGCTACAGCGCCTGTAACATCAACCCACGTTGCTCCGCCATCGCCGCTGCGCTGCCATTGCCAGGAAACCGTACCGCCGCTGCAGGTCGCATCGGCTGTGAAGGTCGCTTGCGCACCGGCGGCCACAGTGGTGCTTACGGGCTGCTGCGTGATGGTGAGCGTCACCGGCACAGTCACTGTCAGTATCGCGTTTGTGCTTGTGACACTGCCTACGGAGTTAGTGACGACTACTGCAAATGTGGCGCCAGAGTCGCTGGCCACGGTGGCGGCTGTCGTATAGCTCGCGCCCGTGGCACCCGCTAGCGCCGCGCCCCCGCGCTGCCATTGATATGACAGCGGCGCGGTGCCCGATGCGACGACCGTGAAAGTCGCCGTCTGGCCCGCCTGCACCGTCTGGTCTACCGGATTGGTGGTTACGAGAGGCGCCTGCGCGCCCGGCGAGACTGCTGGTTGGGGCGGGTCTGCGTTCCCGCCGCAGGCAGCTAACAGCGTCGCGAGGAGCAATAGGGAAGTGTGCATGAAGCCACGCACGGGATGAGTCCGGTCGGGCCGGGTCAGCGAGAAGTTCATGCGTGTCTCCTAGAAACCGTACTGAAGGCCGATGCTCGCGGCATCGACGTTGCCGTTGAATCGGTTCATCCGGCCGCGTGTGTGGTCCCAATCTACGCGCGCGCTCCAAGCGCGCGAGAGGTGCCACGTCGCTGTAAGGCCGCCAAGAAATTGAGTCGTCGTTTTGCCGCCGGCGATTGCGGGAGCTGGCCCGGGTTTGAACTCCGCTTTCACTGCTGCGGCGCCGAGCCGCGCGCCCACTGTGAACGTCGCGCCGAGCGGCAACTCATAGCCGAGCGTCGCGCCCCAGGCACTCAAATTTGCCCGGCCCTGGAATGCGGTACCGACGGCTGTCACGTCGCTCGCAACGAAGTGTCCGGCATCAAGGTAGATGGCCTCGACAGACCAATGGGATGCAAAGCTCCAACCGACTGCGGCACGGAACCCGTTGTCGCGACGATCGCAGGCGCCGCCAGCGCAGCGGGTCTGGTAGCCCGTGTACGCGTAACTCGCGGCGACGTACGGGCCGTTCGCCGCTTCGGCAAGCGGCACGGTGAGCAGCGATGCGGCCACAGCAGCACACGCTGCCGAACAGCAAAATCTGCCGATCCTCGTCGAAATTCTGTTCATTGATCATCCCCGGTTGCGAACGCCGCCCTCGGTCGCGGACGCATCGGGTGCGCGGCGAGATGGGCTTACCGGGAAATACGGAATCGGACGCTAAATCACGCCACCGGGTGGGCGAATAGACCGTCTATGTGGCGCTCGCCGTCCGACAAGCCGTCCCGACGGAAGTCAGCCAAGCCTGGCGAAAGCTGGCCTTGTCGTCCGTGGCTGCGAGCATTTCGGCGGCGTGGGTCCACGCTTCACGCGCTTGCGGACAATGTCCGGCCGCAGTCGCGTTTGCCGCGACTTCGAGCCAGGCCTCAGTTGCTAGCGGCCGCAAGGGTAGGGGGTTGCCGAGGTCAGCCAGCTCCCCAAGTGCCGCGCGTGCCTCGTTGGCGGCCAGCGTCGGATCGTTCAGCAGCCGCGCGGCACGCGCAGCGCCGACGCGGGCGCCGATCTTTGCCTCGAGAAAGCGTTGTAACGGCGGTACGGTAGTTCCCGAAACTGCGGCGAAACGCTCGGCCGCATGCCGTACATCGCCGTCGGCAAGCAAGAGCCACGCCTCGCGCACTGCAACAATTTCTCGAAACCCAGGCTGGCGAATTGTCCCCGTGCTGGTGCGGGTGGAGCGTGCCTCGTCGAGAAGCGCTCGCGCTTGCGGCCGATCGCCGCGAGCTAACGCGATGTCGCAGGCGAGCTCAGCTACTTTCGCGAACGTGTCGTCGCGCTCCTGGGCACGATAGATGTGCAGAGCGGCATTTACGTGCAACGCGGCCTCATCGAGGCGGCCGCGCCGCAAAGCGGCTCGCGCCAAATTTTCATAACTCCATCCGACGTAGATCGAATCGTCAGCTCCCCGGGTTTTGATCGCTGCGGCGAGTGCGCGCGTCAGGCGGGTGGCCGCTTCGCCCGGCAGGTCATGCTCGGCGAGAAACAGGCCGTAGCGCAGATCGGTTTGCAGCCGCAGGTAATGTCCGGGCTCCGTAACTTTGAGCGCAACCAAGTCCGCTGCTTTGTATGTGGTATCGGCGGTGGTCTCCAGCCGGCTGGCCTGGACTTGGGCGAGCACAAGTGCGGTCTCGCCGTATAATTGGTGGCCGGTACCGCGAGTCGCCGCGACCAGATCAAGCGCCTCCGAAGCTGCGTGCTCGGCAGCCGCGGGATCGGACGTACGCTTCGTTGTCGCAAGCATCAACAACGCACCTAGCATTTCATCGCCGCGCGGCTCGGCCCGGTGCAACAGTGCGACAGCGCGTTCGGCGTAGCGGTCGGCCACGTCAACGCCCGTACTTGTGAGCTGGTTGGCGAGATAGGATGCGACGTACCCTGCGAGCCGTTCGTCGGCAGGATGGCGGGCTGCGATCGCCTCGGCTTCCCGCAGCAACGGCAGCGCGGATACTGAACGATCCGTCTGCTGCAGACTGGAAGCAAGTTCGACGAGCGCCATGCCAAGTTCGACCTCGGCGGCACGGCCGCGCGTGCGTAGCGACGCCACGCGCGCCTCGTCTAGCGCCGTTGCCTCATCGTACATCCCGAGCTCGACATACAGTCGGCTTATCACCGAGCGCAGCTCATCGCGCGCCTCTGCCGGCAGGCGCGCGCCGTCCCGCGATCGCAGACGCGCTGCGCTCGCATCCAGAAGCTCACGAGCTGTCGTCGCGCGGGCCCGTAACGGATCCGGTTGATCGCGCGAGTTGGCACGGAAGATCGAGAGCAGGAACTGTTGTACGGCTTCCGCGCGCGCCGCTTCGGTGCGCGCAACGCTGGCTTGCCAGAGCGCGATGGCGCCACCGCCAACAATCCCGAAGAATACGAGAGCCGCGGCCGCGACCACGAGCCAGTGCCGGCGCAGGAACTTCGCCGTGCGATACCAGTGCGCGCCGCGCCGCGCCTGTACCGGCTCGCCATGGAGATATCGCTCGATGTCCTCCGCGAATGCCGCGACGGTCGGATAACGCTCCGTGGGGTTCTTGTCCAGCGCCTCGAGTGTGATCGCGTCGAGATCGACATCCAGCTCACGTTTCAGGGACCCTGGTTCGGCCACACGGCTCGGCGGGGGCGGTTCCAGGGTCGCCACCGCGTGCTCGAGACTACTGCCGGGCTCGCTCCGATGCGGGCGGCGTCCGGCGAGTAGTTCATAGAGGACTACACCTAGGGAGTAGATGTCCGTGGCAGTGGTGACCGGATCGCCCCGGAGCTGTTCTGGCGAGGCATAGTCTGGCGTGAATGCTCGAGCGCCGAATCGCGTGGCGCTGGCGGATGCCCCTGCGGGATCCAAGAGCTTTCCAATGCCGAAATCTAGAAGGTGGACCTCGCCATTATCATCGACCAGGACGTTCGAGGGCTTGAGGTCCCGATGAACGATCAGCCGCGAATGAGCGTAAGCGACCGCTTGAGCGATCTGCAGCACAAGGTTCAGGCGTGCCCGAACCGGCAATGCATGCGCCGCGCAGTACGCGTCAATTGGCTGGCCATACACTGCTTCGAGCGCGAGCCATGGTCGGCCATCTTCCGCGACACCGGCATCGTAGAGTCGAGCGATCCGGGGGTGCTCGAGGCTGGCCAGCAGCTCGCGCTCCTGCGCGAGGCGGGCTGCGAAGTCGGGGAGTGCCCACCCGGCGTGCGGCAGTTTTAGCGCGACGCGACGCGACATCAGGCCGTCCGCGCGTTCGGCGAGCCAGACGGTGCTCATCCCGCCGCTGCCGAGCGGCTCGAGCAGGACGTACGGTCCGATACGGCCGCCGGGCGCGAGGCCCGCGTCACTCGCCGAGGACTCGTCGCCGACGCGCGTGAAGACGGGGAGCCGGGCCAAAAATTCGGCGGTCTCGATTGCCGCACGGCGCGCCAGCAGCCCACGGAGCACCGGTACCAGCCGCGCGTCGTCGCCGGTCAGTGCCCCGACCCAAAGGTCGCGCTGGTCAGCGGGCACGTCAAGCGCGGCATCGAGCAAGGAAAACGTAGCGCGCCAGTCACTCGCAGACAGCTCGCTCATAGCCCGCCAGCTGTCGGACGCCGGCTCAGGCGACAGACTCCGCGAGGAACAGCCGTGCCTTTTCCCAATCGCGCGCAACGGTCCGCGGACTCACGCCGAGTGCGTCCGCAATCTCCGCCTCGTTCAGGCCGCCGAAGTAGCGCATTTCCACGACATTCACCAGGCGGGCCTCCACCTCCGCCAGCTTTTCGAGTGCGGCGTGCACACTCAGAATTTCGCTCTCGCGTGGATCGACGGGCAGCGGAATGGAAGTATCGAGCGGGAGGTGGACCGCGCCGTCGCCTCGACGTGCGGTGCGGCGCTCACGCACGGCATCTACGATGACCGAGCGCATAACCCGCGCCGCATACGCGAGAAACTGTCCCTTGTGCTCCAGCGGCAGGGCGCCGGACTTCAACAGCCGCAGATAGGACTCGTGTACGAGCCCGATCGTGTCGAGCAGCGTCAGGTCCGGTTGGCGCCTCAACTTCGTGCGCGCCAGTTGCCGCAGGTCGCCGTACAGCTCCGCGAACAGCCGGTCGAATGCCTCGGGCTCGCCATTGCGGGCGGCGTCGAATAGTACAGATAGTGTCGTCACGGGCGAGCACTCCGCGGATACGGCGATTGTACCCAAATGAATTCAGGTTGAACCACCAATCGCGGCTGCGTTGCCCCGGACAGCAACGCGGGCGTTCCGCGTCCATCCCGAACGGGATGCTCGACAGACCCCCTGTGGGCCCGCTCGAGTCGCAGTTACCATAACCTATCGATCCGAGGAGGGCGTCCCAGCCTTCGAGTCGTTCATATCGGGTAGGGCCCTTCGCAAAAGGCTGCGGCATGGTAGCCCTTGGACCCGACGGCGCGCGCCAGGCGGCTGCAAAAGTCCTCCGAGGCG
Organism: Gammaproteobacteria bacterium; assembly: GCA_028293805.1. Taxonomy (GTDB): domain Bacteria; phylum Pseudomonadota; class Gammaproteobacteria; order Steroidobacterales; family Steroidobacteraceae; genus 13-2-20CM-66-19. Next base: position 8,686 of record JAQGOC010000126.1, on the reverse strand, counting down.
CGCAGGCGCTGGATGATGTAACTGAAGTCGTACCGCGGTTGCCATCCCAAGCGGGCTCGCGCGAGCTCGTTGACGTATACACGATCGATAGCCGGTACCATCGACCAGCCGCGTTGCTGATATTCCGGCTCGTAATCCGGGGCGTGTCGCCTCACGACAGAAGGGGTATCTGTGCGCAGCTCATGCAAGTCATCGTGAGTGAAGGGCGAAGTTGCACTGATGATGAACCGCCCAAAACCAACTTCCGGCGCCTTCTGCAGCGCCAGCACGTGAGCACTGACAACATCCTCGATGTCTGCGCGTCGATGGAGAATTTCGTTGACCTTCAGGTTGTCGTTGTCGTAAGCCCGGCGCGTGGCCGTGTCGTCGTCATCCTCGGGAAAGAAGCGTGACGTCCTGAGGACGATGCACGGGAGGCCGCACCTGTACTGGTATAATTCGCACAGATTCTCGGCAGCGAGCTTTGTAACGCCGTAGATGTTCTTGGGAACAGGTACCACCTCCTCGGTAATCCACGCGGCCGGCGCACCGGCCGGTGGCGTGAGAGCGCGTCCGAATACGCTGGTGGAACTGGTAAAGACAAAGGACCTGATGCCGACCGACTCCGCCGCGTCCAGCAGATTCGACGTGCCGGTGATATTCGTATCGATGAAATCCTGGCGGGCGTGGCTCGCAACATGGGGCTTGTGCAGCGTTGCCGTATGCAGCACCACGTCCACGCCTTGCATGCAGTGTCTGACGAAACGACGGTCGGTGATCGACCCCACTCGATGAGTAAACGGCGAAGACTTGATGTCCAGACCGAGCGCCTCATGGTCGGAAACTTGCAGAGTCCGCAGCAGCGCTTCGCCTAGATGGCCGGCGCTGCCGGTGACCAGGATTCTCATTTCGAGCACCCGTCGCGATTGCAACAGCGCGTCGGCGGTGCACTGCCGCTGCTGTGCGTGCTTACGGCGACACCTTGCGAAAGTGGCAGTAGACGAACTGCTGAACGGTCCCCATGAGCTCAGCAGCAGCCGTCAAGGCGCCGGCGCCACTGCCATAGCCTGAAATAGCGTGGCGGAATCGTAGAGCCGATCGCCGCGCAACACGATGCGCACCTTGCGGATATCGGAAATTCTGTAGTTTGCCCAATGCCGGCAGCACATCCTCCCAGCCCTCGCGCACCAGCGTCATCCAGTCCGTATAGCTGGCGAAGAAGCGGCCATCGCCATCCAGCCACAGCCTATGGATCGACTGTTACGCAAGCCTGGCCTTCGATCATTCTGCCGATCACGGCTGCCTGTTCGAACCCATCGCGTGCAAAGACTTTCATTACGTCGGCAACGGCCTCTGGAGCACAAGCGACGAGCAAGCCGCCGGAGGTCTGTGGATCACACAACAGGTCCTTGTGCACGATCTCGAGACCCGGCGCGAGCCGCACCTCATCACCGTAGGACGCCCAGTTCCGCGCCGACGCGCCGGTAACGAGACCGGCAGTGGCGAGGGCGGCCACGTCGTCGAGCAGTGGCAGGTCGGACATCCTCACACGCGCACCCAATCGAGACCCGCGGCACACTTCCAGCAGGTGCCCAAGGAGGCCGAAGCCCGTCACGTCGGTCATCGCGTGAACGCCCGCAAGTTTTGCTAACTCCGGCCCCGGGGTGTTGAGGCGGGTGGTGATGTCGATCATGGTGCGGTAGCCGGATTCTCCAAGTTGATTCTTCTTGAGCGCAGCCGACAGAATGCCGACACCGAGAGCTTTGCCGAGGACCAGTACATCGTCCGCGCGGGCTTGCGAATTGCGCCTCACGTTCTTCGGATGGACGAGCCCGACAGCCGCCAGACCATAGATCGGCTCGACCGAATCGATGCTGTGGCCACCTGCGATCGGAATGCCTGCGGCGGCGCAGACCGCCTCACCGCCGCGCAGAATTTTCCGGATGATCTCGGGAGGCAGCACTTTGATGGGCATGCCCAGGATGGCCAGGGAAAAGATCGGCGTGCCACCCATGGCGTAGACGTCCGAGAGCGCGTTGGTGGCAGCGATCCGTCCGAAGTCGAAGGGGTCATCCACGATCGGCATGAAGAAGTCAGTGGTCGCGATGACCGCCTGCTCATCGTTGAGCTGATAGACCGCCGCGTCGTCGGATGTTTCCGTGCCTACCAACAATCGGGCGAACGCAGTGGGGGCTGTCGCACCTCTGAGCAGTTCGGCCAGGACTCCTGGGGCGATCTTGCATCCACACCCCCCACCGTGGGACAGCGAAGTCAGCCGAGGTACAGTTGCAGGCAGGGTCATGTAAGTCTCCTATTCCAGCAGCTTCCGCTCACGTTGATCCTGCAGTGCACCGCTGTCAGGAACGCATGCAGACTGGCGGAAGGCAGCAGGAGTCGAACCTACCAGGGAGCGGCTGACGCCCCCTCCTGGGTTTGAGGCCCAGTCGCACCGCCGGGCACGAGTGCCTTCCAAGAAAGACCACTGTCCGCGCGCAGCACGTGAGAATCGCGCACGCGGCGAGTGTAGCCAACGCGATCGAAGAACTCCAAGATTTGAATGGTGCGCTTGCGGCCGAGATGAATGGCATCCCGATAGCGGGCTGCATCCACGGCTCCATGCTCGCCCGCGAGGGCAGTCACCAGGGCAGCCAACTCGCCGATGCGGGCACGGTCGTAGAAGAGATCGCGTACGACCTGGTAGACGTTGCCTTGCGTGACCTGCTTGCGCAACACGTGCCGCACCCGGTCTTCCGGTACGCCGACCACGGCCGCGAGCTCGCGGACCCAGGGAGGATCGAAGCATCCCGCTGCAAGCAGAGGCAGCAACTTCCGTGCAAGCGCCTGCTCGTCCTCCGAGAGTGCCACCACGTGATCCGGCAAATGCAGCCACGGTCCGCTACGCAGCACCGTGTGCTCCACACCAAGCTCATCAATGAGCGCTTTCCAGAGCGGCGCCGACAGCCCGGGAACGGCGATACGGCGTAACCGTCCGACATCGGGACCCGGCTCATCGGGCACCTGCGCATGGAAGTCGCGCAACGCGGTTACTGTGCGCTCGCGCAATGCTTGCCAGTGAGAGCGCAGAATGACAAGCCTCTCGCTCCCAGGCTCGATCAGGAGCGCCTCTGATGGCATTGCCGTGCGCTCCCAGGAGCGGCACGTCAACCTTGCGAGCTCTGCCATCTTCATACCGAACGGCGCGTGCTCGAGCAGTGGTGAGATGCCGTGTCCGGCTATCATGCGCTCGAGCGCATCGAGATAGCCCATGCGCTGGGGCGTGCGCCGCTTTCTCGCCGGCGCAAATGGATCGAGCACCACTCCGCCGCCAATTGTGTGTGCGGCTTGCGCATCGCGCGCAATGAAGCAATCGCCGGGCACGGCGCATATAGGTGTAGCGAAGACGAGCTGCGCGCGGTGTGCTTCGCCGGCAGCCAAGGATTCTGACTCCAACAACACCACGTGAGCCACGGAATGTGTCGCGCCGTGATGGATGTGCACCGGCGACCAGGATTCCAGCCGCGTGCCGCTGTTTTCGAGCAGACGCAAACGCACGTCCATCCGCATGGTCGGCGAGAGTGCCCCGGGCTCCGCGACCCAGTCGCCACGCGAAATTGCGCTCTTTTCGACGCCGGCGAGATTCAGTGCGCAGCGCTGGCCGGCGCCCCCGCTTTCTGAGCTGCGATTCTGAGTGTGGATGCTGCGCACCCGGACGGGCGTGCCTGCCGGCATGATGGATACCATATCGCCGGTGTGCACTCGCCCCGAGAACACCGTCCCGGTAACGACGGTACCGTGACCGGCGAGCGTAAAAACGCGATCCACCGCCAGGCGAAACAGCCCGTCGTCAGGTCGGGACGGCATGTCCATCGCAGTCTCGTGCAGGAAGTTTCGGAGTGCTGCCGCGCCAGGATCATCCGATGAAGTAGCGTTGAGGGGAAAGATGGCGGCGTCGCGCAAACGTGTATCAGCGAGCGCGCACCGTATCTCGCCCTCGACTGCGGCGACACGTGCTGTGTCGACGCGATCTATCTTGGTCAACGCGACAGCACCCTGCGACACACCGAGGAGCTCGAGAATGCCCAGGTGCTCGCGGGTCTGGGGCATGACACCATCGTCGGCCGCTATCACGAGCAGTGCAAAATCGATCCCACACGCCCCCGCAACCATCGTATGCACCAGGCGCTCGTGCCCCGGAACGTCAATGAACCCCAGCACTTCGCGATTCTGTAGCTGCGTATAGGCGTAGCCGAGCTCGATCGAGATGCCACGCTCCTTTTCTTCCTTGAGCCGGTCGGTGTCCACACCGGTCAGCGCGCGGACCAGGGTGGTCTTGCCGTGATCGATGTGGCCGGCGGTTCCGACGATCATGGACGCAGCTCGCTGCACTGCGCGACGAACGCAGATTCTTCGGATTCCTCCAGGCAACGCAGGTCGAGCCACAGCGTCTTCTCGGCTATGCGCCCTATCACTGGCCGCGGCAACTCACGCAGTGCCCGCTCCAAGCGATCCAGGCCGCCCCGCCTTGCCTTGACGGGGCGCACGGCAAGTCCGTGACTGGGTAATCGATCGACCGGCAAAGCGCCGCTGCCGATCTGACTGGACAGGGTCGCGGTCGAAACTTCGTAGGCGTCGCCGACGGCCTGCTGCAACGCCGGCCGCAGCCGAACGGCCTGTGCGGAAATGGCCTCCGCAGCGCGGGTCAGCAGGCGCAGCGTGGTCAGACGCTCGGCCAGCAGTTCCGGCGCTCGGTACATTGCAAGCACAGGCTCCAGCGCCGCCAGGGTGAGCTTTCCAACCCGCAACGCGCGTTTGAGGGGATGCTTTTTCAGCTTGGCGATCAGGTCCGCTCGCCCGACGATCAACCCCGCTTGCGGACCGCCCAGCAGCTTGTCTCCGCTGAAGGACACGAGATCGGCACCCTCCTTCAAGGTCTCGCGTACGGTGGGTTCCTTGGGAAGGTTCCAACGCGTCAGATCGACGAGCGACCCGCTCCCCAGATCAGCCGCGACCGGGACAGTGCGCGAGCGACCCAGGTCTGCGAGCTCGGCAACGCCGACGCTATGGGTAAAACCGTTGATGACGTAGTTGCTGGTATGCACCTTCATCAGCAGCGCGGATCGTGGTCCGATGGCCTCGGCATAGTCCGTCGCGTGGGTGCGATTCGTCGTACCGACTTCGACCAACTTCACGCCCGCCTGGCGCATGATGTCGGGAATGCGGAAGGAGCCCCCGATCTCGATGAGCTCTCCCCGCGAGACGATCACCTCCCGCCGCGCCGCGAGCGCGCTCAACATCAACAACACCGCCGCCGCGTTGTTGTTGACTACCGTGGCGGCTTCGGCTCCCGTCAACTCGCAAAGGACCTGTTCGACGAGCGTATCGCGCTCGCCACGACCGCCTGAGGCGAGATCGTATTCCAGCGCGACCGGCGCGCGCATGGCCTGCACCACCGCGCTCACGGCCTCCTCGGGGAGCACCGCCCGGCCCAGGTTCGTATGCAAAACGGTGCCCGTCAGATTGAACACCGCCCGTAACCGCCTGCGCGCGGCAGCGTCGAACTGCATCGTCAGGACGGAAGCAATTGCCTCGTCCAACAGCTCCACAGGAGCGAGGGCTCCCGCCAATGCCGAGCGACGCAGTTCCTCGAGGTGAGAACGCAGCGCGTGCGTGACCTGCGTACGCCCATGGTGCGCCAGCAGGGCTTGCATTGCGTGCCGGTTGAGCAGTCGGTCGACGGACGGGATGTCCGCTGCAGTGGCAGTTCCCCCGGCGTTGAGCGAGTTATCCATGTAGGGCAATCAGCTCGACGGGTGGTGGGTCAATGGCTTCGCTGCCTATGCGAAGGGTGCCGCAGCTCAGTCATCCCGAGGTTTGCCACAACAGGGGATTGCCGCTACCGCGGTGATAGCCTTCCTCAGCCATCAGCAAGTCGAGCGCGAGGCTACCGAGGTCATCGGCGACCGGCTCTATCTCCATGTCTTTCTCCTGATAAAGAATCTTCCGGTACGTGTGGCAGTGCTCACAGCACTCGGCGCGGATCGCCTCGGAACCGCCTTCGATCCCCTGGTAGGCGATGCCCTCGGTGGACAGGCAATGACTGCACTTGACGCGCACCAGATGCCACTCGGTCGAACACAGAGCGCAATGCAGATAGCGGTAGCCCTGATATTGTTTATCAGCGCGGACTACGCTGGCAACCGGCAGGGTGCCGCAGACCGGGCATACACCTGACACGTCCACGGGGACGGCTGAATGGTGTTCCAAGGCCAGATCCCTGGCGGCATCCAAGGTTAGAGAGGTTGCCAGGTGCACCCAATACACCTGGAGAGCGGCCGTGATGAAAGGGGCTGCTTCCGCATCGACGCCCTCAGTGCCGTCCGCGAGCAGTAAGTTGGCCTGTTCCTCCAAATGCGCCGCCGGCCGTTCGCGCACCCGGGTGCACGCTGCTCGCACGGCGTCCGGAGAACCAGCTGACACAGTAACAGCGTCGCAGAGCTCGTTCAGGATCGTTCGCCAGCGGTTGTCGCGGGGCCATCCGGCGGCCTGCAGCGGGGGCATGGCATGAGTACGTGCTTGTGCCATCCGTTGCTCCACCTCTCCGGCGGCCTGGCCCGAGGGGGGTGGCAGCAGCGACAAGGCGTCGAGCGCCGCTTGCTGTGCGTCACTGACGGTGGCCATCAGTCGGAGGTAATCGCCGATAACGTGGTTTCTGCCCAGCTCACGCAGGCGCTCGGCGCGCCTCGCGAAGAGATTGGCGGGATCGGGAAGCCGGATGCGCGGAATCGCTCGCTGGGCGAAGCTTTCAATCTGAGCGGGGTCGAGAATTCGCTGCATGGCTTATGACCTCGCGAAACCAGGCACGATGATGCTTCCATGCCCACCCCGGTGTCACGGTGCCTCGGGTCATCGCACGCACCGAGCCTTTTACCCAGATTGCAGAATAGATGTGGACGATGATCGTGCAGATCAGCACGAACGCGCAGAACGCGTGCAGGACGGCCGCTACGCGGATCCCGGAGATTGGGAAATACAGCGAGAAATAGGCTCGCCAGATGACGATGCCGGACAGCAGCAGGGCTGTGAGGCACAGGACTATGACGTAGAACACAAGCTTCTGGCCGGCGTTGTAGCGCCCGACCTCCGGAAGCCGGTCCTCCCGGTTGTTCACGACGTCGCCAATGTGTCGAAGCCAGGCCCAGTCGCGAGCTTCCATGCGGTTCTGAGCCGCCTCCTTGACTGCGAAAAACAGGAAGGCGACCACCATAGCCAGGCCGATGAAGGGATGCAGAATCCGGGTCCAGGGTCCGCCACCAAACAGACCGCTCAATCCAAAGAGCGCGGGATGGAAGAGGGCGAGGCCAGACAGGGCCGCGAGCACGAAGCACATGGCCACGAGCCAGTGATTGGTGCGCTCCCCGGCGGTGTAGCGCAGGATCGTGTCCGGACGTTCGGGGTCCGCCGTCGCGCGGCGGTCCGCCTCGTTCATGCCAAGTACAGGGTCAGTCATGGCGCCTTCTCCGACTTCTTGGCCATTTCCTGCGCTGCTGCCTCATCGCGCTCATCGGTCTCGTCCGGCCCGACCCGGATGTAATGGAAGAATCCGGCCAGCGCGGTGAACGCCATGACGGCGAGGGCGGCAGGCTTCGAGAAGCCTTTCCACAATCGCACGGTGGGGCTGATCTGCGGTTGCTCGGGTAACCCGCTGTAAAGCATTGGCTGATCGGCGTGGTGGAGGACGTACATGACGTGAGTGCCGCCCACGCCGGCCGGATCGTACAGTCCCGCATTCTCGAAACCGCGCGATTTGAGGTCTACGATGCGCTCCGCGGCGTGCTGCTTCATGTCGTCCTTGGTGCCGAAGACGAGGGCGCCCGTGGGACAGGACTTGATGCACGCCGGCTCGAGGCCGACAGCGACGCGGTCGGAGCACAGGGTGCACTTATAGGCCTTCTTGTCCTTCTTCGAGATGCGCGGCACATCGAACGGACAACCCGTCACGCAATAGCCGCAGCCAATGCAGTTCTCTTCGTGGAAATCGACGATACCGTTGGCGTACTGCACGATTGCGCCGGGCGAGGGGCAGGCCTTCAGACAGCCCGGGTCGGCACAGTGCATGCAGCCGTCCTTGCGAATCAACCACTCCAGGTCGCCCTTGGGGTTCTCGACCTCGGCGAAACGCATGAGGGTCCAGGAGCTCGCGCTCAGATCGTGTGGGTTCTGGTACTGCCCGACGTTGGTGCCGATCTCATCGCGTAGATCGTTCCATTCCATGCACGCCACCTGGCACGCCTTGCAGCCGATGCATTTCGTCGTGTCGATGAGTTTCGCGACCGTGGCGTCACCGGTGGCCTCGCGGATTTCGGGCGAGGGCAGGGTGGTGGCCGAGCGCCTGATAATGTCGAGCGATTGCAGTGCCATGGGTTATTCCCTATAACTTCTCTACCTTGACCAGGAACGATTTGAACTCCGGCGTCTGCGAGTTGGCGTCGCCGACGAAAGGTGTCAGCGTGTTGGCCAGGAAGCCGGGTTTGGCGAGTCCCTTGAAGCCCCAGTGGATGGGAATGCCCACGTGGTGCAGCGTCTTGCCTTCCACCTGAAGCGCTCTCAACCTCTTGGTGACGACCGCCACGGCCTCGATGTAGCCCCGGTTCGACGAGACCTTCACGCGGTCGCCGGAAGCGATGCCAAGTTCCTTCCCGAGCGCATC
>JAQGOC010000081.1 GCA_028293805.1 Gammaproteobacteria bacterium | reverse complement strand
TCATGCCGGGGGACAACATCAAGATTAACGTGGAGCTGATCAGCCCGATTGCGATGGAAGACGGCCTGCGCTTCGCCATCCGTGAGGGTGGCAAGACGGTCGGCGCCGGCGTCGTCGCGAAGATCCTCAAGTAAAGAGATCGGTCTCTTAGATCAATGCAGGGGATTGCGGTTTGCGCCGTCCCCAGGACAGTCCGGGCGCAGCCCGTAAGAAAGTAATATATGGCTAATCAAAATATCCGCATCCGCCTCAAGGCCTTCGATCACCGCCTGATCGACAGCTCCGCGCGCGAGATCGTCGAAACGGCCAAGCGCACCGGCGCCACCGTCAAGGGCCCCGTCCCGCTGCCGACCAAGATGGAACGCTTCACGTTACTTGTGTCCCCGCACGCCGATAAGGACGCTCGGGACCAGTTCGAGCTGCGCACGCACAAGCGTCTCATGGACATACTGAATCCCACCGACAAGACAGTCGACGCGCTGATGAAGCTCGAGCTGCCCGCCGGCGTGGACGTCCAGATCAAACTGAATTGAGTGCGGGCGACTTTCAGCCCCTCCGGTCAACAAACCGGTAGAAGGAACTTGATCGAACACAGGGCCGCGCCTATACTGCGCGCCCTTTTCACCCCGGGCTAAACCGAGGTGGTCGCGTAAGCGGCATCGGGCGAGGTTGGAGCCGCAGGCCTTCCTAAGGCGAGTTCCAAGACCACTCGAGACGAACGTGGCGCTGGTCGGCGCGCGTGCATCTCCTGTCGTTTCACCAACTTCGTCCGGGGCCAGTGGCCCGGAGCACCAATCGTAGTGCCCGGCTTTTGAGAGGATAGGTATGGCAATCGGACTCGTCGGCCGTAAAGCTGGCATGACGCGCGTGTTCACGGAAGCCGGAGAAACGGTGCCGTGCACCGTGATCGAGGTTCTTCCGAACCGCGTCACGCAAGTGAAGACGCAGGAAAAAGACGGCTACCGTGCTGTGCAGGTCACATACGGTACGCGCCGCCCGCAACTGTATTCAAAGGCCGTAGCCGGCCACTACGCCAAAGCGAACGTGGCTCCCGGCAAGGCGCTCGTGGAATTCCGGCTCGCCGACAGCGAGAAATCGGACCTCCAGGCCGGTTCCGAGCTGAAAGTCGACCTCTTCAAGGTCGGCGAGAAGGTCGATGTCACCGGCACGACCATGGGTAAGGGCTTTGCGGGCGTCATGAAGCGCCACAACTTCGGCGGTTTGCAGGCGACGCACGGTGTGTCCGTCTCGCACCGCTCCCCGGGCTCCATCGGCCAGCGTCAGACGCCGGGCCGTGTGTTCAAGGGCCGCCGCATGTCCGGTCACATGGGCGTCGACCGCGTGACCACCGAGAACCTGCGCATCGTCGAGGTCGACGTCGCGCGCAACCTGCTCCTGATTCGCGGCGCGGTGCCGGGCACGGAAGGTGGGCAGGTCATCGTCCGTCCGGGACTGAAGGCCGGTCGGCTCGCGAAGCGGCGAGTGGTTGCCCCCACCAAGGTAGGCAACGCGCCGTCCAAGGATCCCGCCAAGGCCGGTAAGAAATAGCCATGAAACTCAAGTTAGTCAGTGGCGGCAGTGAGCTCGAGGTGTCGGAAGCCACCTTCGGCCAGAAATTCAACGAGACCCTGGTGCACCAGGTCGTGACCGCCTATCGCGCGGCCGGACGTGCGGGCACCAAGGCACAGAAGACCCGTGCGGAAGTGCGCGGCGGCGGCAAGAAGCCGTGGGCGCAGAAGGGCACCGGCCAGGCGCGCGCCGGCTCGAGCCGCAGCCCCATCTGGGTCGGTGGCGGCCGGGCGTTTGCCGCGAAGCCCCGTGACTTCACGCAGAAAGTGAACCGCAAGATGTACCGCGGCGCCATCCGCTCGATGCTCTCGGAGCTCGCGCGTACGGAGCGCCTCGTGGTGACCAATGAAATCGTCCTCGAGGCACCCAAGACACGTCTGCTCGCGAACCAGCTGAAGGAGTGGTCGCTCGAGAAGGTGTTGATCATCGTCGAGGCGACGGACGAGAAGTTATATCTCGCCGCGCGCAACCTGCCGTATGTCGAGGTCATCGAGGCATCGGCGTTGAATCCGGTGGCGCTCGCCGCCTACGAGAAAGTCCTGATGACCGTGGCGGCGGTGAAGCGGATTGAGGAGCGCTTGCAATGAACCGCGAGCAATTGATGAACGTTCTCATTGCGCCGCACGTCACCGAGAAGACGTCCATGGCGATGCAGAACCACAACCAGTACACGTTTCGCGTCCGCCGGGATGCCACGAAGCCCGACATCAAGAAGGCCGTCGAACTGATGTTCGAGGTGAAGGTCAGCGGCGTGCAGGTCGTCAACGAGCCGGGCAAGACCCGCCGCTTCGGCAAGACGATCGGGCGCACGCAGGACTGGAAGAAGGCTTACGTGAGTCTCGTCGCAGGGCAGACGATCGATTACGAAGCGCGCGCGAAGGCATGAACGGCATGAGCATTAATTCGGCCCCGGCGCCTTTTGCGCCGCTGAATTCCGGCCGCAGGCCATAGGAAGAGTCATGGCTCTCATCAAGTACAAGCCGACCTCGCCGGGAACCCGCGCGGTCGTCAAGATCGACCGCTCGCACCTCCACAAGGGCGGTCCGCACCTGCCCCTGACGACGGCGCAGAGCAAGACCGGCGCGCGCAATCACTCCGGCCGCATCACCACGCGGCATGGTGGTGGCGGCTCGCGTCAGAAGTACCGGATCATCGATTTCAAGCGCGACAAAGACGGCGTAGCCGGCAAGGTCGAGCGCCTCGAGTACGACCCGAACCGCACGAGCCACATCGCGCTCGTGTTGTATTCGGACGGCGAGCGCCGCTACATCCTCGCGCCGAAGGGCGTGAAGCCCGGCGACGAAATCCGCTCGGGCTCGGATGCTCCGATCAAACCCGGCAACGCGATGGCTCTGCGCCACGTTCCTGTCGGCTCGATCGTGCACAACGTCGAGATGAAGGCGGGCAAGGGTGGGCAGCTGGCCCGCAGCGCCGGTAGCTCCATCTCCTTCACTGCTCGCGAAGGGGTCCATGCGTACCTTCGCCTGAAGTCGGGCGAGACGCGCAAGGTGCACATCGACTGCCGCGCCACGATTGGCGAAGTCGGCAACGACGAGCACAACCTGCGCAGCTACGGAAAGGCCGGCGCGAAGCGTTGGAAAGGTATCCGCCCGACAGTTCGCGGTCTCGCGATGAACCCGGTCGATCACCCGCACGGTGGTGGCGAGGGCAAGTCCGGACAGGGCAACCCGCATCCGGTATCGCCGTGGGGTTGGAACACGAAGGGTCTGAAGACCCGCCAGAACAAGCGCACGGACAACATGATCGTGCAGCGCCGCAAGAACCGGATCCGCTGATCGGAGCGTAGTTAAGACATGCCACGTTCACTCAAGAAAGGCCCGTTCGTCGATCTGCACCTCGCGAAGAAAGTGCAGGTGGCCTCGGCCAAGAACGACCGCAAGCCGATCAAGACCTGGTCGCGCCGCTCGATGGTGACGCCCGAGATGGTCGGACTCAAGATTGCCGTTCACACCGGACGGCAGCACAGTCCCGTGCTCATCAGCGAGAACATGGTCGGACACAAGCTCGGCGAGTTCGCCCCGACGCGTACGTTCAAGACGCACTCGGGCGACAGAAAGGTAGAGGCTTCGGCTTGATCATGGGCAAGACACCTCAGCCAGCGCGCTTCGCGCTGCTATTCGCAGCAGGTTCGCGGTCCGCCGCGTACCTGCAGGAAAGTCTGGGCGCAGCCCATGAATCAGTAGAGGCGTCTGCCTAACCGGCAGGTACTAACGATGCAAGTCACCTCCAAGCTGCGCTACGCGCATATCTCCCCGCAGAAGTGCCGGCTCGTCGCCGACGTCGTGCGGGGCAAGCCGGTCGGCAACGCGATCGCGACGTTGAAGTTCATGCCCAAGAAGGGCGCCGAGCTCGTGCGCAAAGTGCTCGAGTCCGCTGTCGCCAACGCCGAGCACAACCACGGCGCCGACATCGACGAGCTGAAAGTGTCGCTCATCCATGTGGATGAAGCGCCGCAGTTGAAGCGCTTCGCGGCACGCGCCAAGGGCCGCGGCACGCGCATCGTCAAGCGCAACAGTCACATCACCGTCGGCGTCAGCGACGGGAAGAAGGATTAACCCATGGGCCAGAAGGTCAATCCGCTAGGCATACGGCTGGGCATCACCCGGGACTGGACTTCGCGTTGGTACGCCGGCAAGAAGCAGTTTCCGCTGCATGTGCACACCGATTTCCGCGTTCGCGAATTCCTCAAGAAGAGGCTCCACGAAGCTTCCGTGAGCCGGATTCAGATCGAGCGCGCGGCGAAGAAAGTCAACATCACGATCCAGACGGCACGTCCCGGCATCGTGATCGGCAAGAAGGGCGAGGACATCGAGAAGCTGCGCCAGGAAACGGCCAAGCTCCTCGGCATGCCCATCACGGATGTTCGCATCAACATCGCCGAGATCCGCAAGCCCGAGCTCGATGCGCAGCTTGTCGGCGACAGCATCGCGCAGCAGATCGAGAAGCGCGTGATGTTCCGTCGCGCGATGAAGCGAGCCGTCATGAGCACGATGCGCAGCGGCGCGCTGGGCGTGAAGGTTCGCGTTTCCGGCCGGTTGAACGGCGGCGAAATCGCCCGCACCGAGTGGTACCGCGAAGGCCGCATTCCGCTGCACACGTTCCGTGCCGACATCGACTACGGCCTGTCTGAAGCGCTGACCACGTACGGCATCATCGGCGTGAAGGTGTGGATCTTCAAAGGCGAGGTGTTCGACAAGGTCGAGGTGGCGCAGCCAGCGGTTGCCGAAGGCGAAGCCGCCCAGGCTGCCCCGGCAGTGGCGGCCCCCGCCGCGGCTGTCGAAGCTCCCGCGCAGGCGTGACCTAAAAGCTAAGCCATCATGCTCCAGCCAAAACGCACTAAATACCGCAAGCAGTTCAAGGGCCGCAACGCCGGCCTCGCCATGCGCGGCAGCGATGTCTCCTTCGGCGAATTCGGCCTGAAGGCAACGAGCCGCGCACGCATGACGGCACGTGAGATCGAAGCGGCGCGTCGCGCGATGGCCCGTCACGTGAAGCGCGGCGGCCAGATCTGGATCCGGGTGTTCCCGGATGTGCCGATCAGCAAGAAGCCGCTCGAGGTCCGCATGGGCAGCGGCAAGGGCAACGTGGAGTACTACATCGCGCGCGTGAAGCCCGGCAAGGTGCTCTTCGAAATGGAAGGCGTGGATGAAGTCACTGCTCGCGAAGCTTTCCGGCTCGCCGCCTCCAAGCTTTCCGTATCCACCACGTTCGTGAAAAGACAGGTTCGATAAATGGACGCCAAAGAGCTGCGTGCCAAGTCGGCCGCCGAGTTGACGGATGAGCTGCTGAAGATGCGCAAGGAGCAGTTTGCCCTGCGCATGCAGCGGGCCACCGGACAGGCGCCGAAGCCCGACCAATTCCAGAAGGTGCGGCGCAACATCGCGCGCCTGAAGACCGTGCAACGCGAGGTCTCGAAGGCCGGCGCCGGAGATAAGAAGTGAGCGCAGAAGAGTCGAAGATTGAGGCCAAAGGTGCCCGCACGCTCACGGGGCGCGTCGTGAGCACGAAGATGCAGAAGACGGTCGCCGTCGAGATCGAGCGGCTGGTCAAGCATCCGATGTACGGCAAGTTCATCCGCCGCACGACGAAGCTGCTCGCGCACGACGAGAGCGGTGAGTCGCACGACGGGGATCTGGTGAAGATCGCTCCGTGCCGGCCGATGTCGCGTCACAAGTCGTGGCGGGTCATTGAAGTCTTGGAAAAGGCCACTGGCCTTTAGAGCTGTTGCGGGAAATGCGCCAAGACATGAGCAAGACAGGTAGAGCAGCGACATGATCCAGATGCAGACGATGCTGAATGCCGCTGACAACAGCGGTGCACGCACCTTGAAATGCATCAAGGTGTTGGGCGGTTCGCGCCGTCGCTACGCGACGGTGGGCGATGTCATCAAGGTGGCCGTCCAGGATGCGATTCCACGCGGCAAGGTGAAGAAGGGTGAGGTGTACGACGCGGTCGTCGTTCGCACCGCGTTCGGCGTACGCCGTCCGGACGGATCGCTGATCCGTTTCGACAGCAACGCGGCGGTGTTGCTCA
>JAQGOC010000074.1 GCA_028293805.1 Gammaproteobacteria bacterium | reverse complement strand
CTCGGCTATTCCCTCTCGCACGCGTTTGGGGCGGCGTTCGATAACCCGGAGCTCATCGTGGCCTGTGTCATCGGTGACGGCGAGGCGGAGACCGGACCGCTCGCCACCGCATGGCATTCGAACAAGTTCCTGAATCCCGTCACGGACGGCACCGTGCTGCCGATTCTGCACCTGAACGGTTACAAGATCGCGAACCCCACGATTCTGGCGCGTATCCCGCGGGGCGAGCTCGAGAGCCTGCTGGCAGGTTACGGCTGGCAACCGTATTTCGTCGTGGGGGACGAACCGGAGTCGATGCACCGGCAGATGGCGGCAACGCTGGAACGCGCGCTCGATGAGATCGCCGCGATCAGGAAGCGCGCACGGGATTCCGACAGGATCTTCCGGCCGCGCTGGCCCATGATCGTTCTGCAAAGTCCCAAGGGCTGGACCGGACCCAAGGTCGTCGATGGGTTGCAAGTGGAGGGGACTTGGCGAGCCCACCAGGTGCCCCTGGCCGGGCTGGCCAAGAATCCCGCCCATCTGCGCATGCTCGAAGACTGGATGCGAAGCTATAAACCCGCGGAGCTGTTCGACGCGCAGGGCGCTCCTCGGCCCCAGCTGCTCGAGCTCGTGCCGGTGGGGACCCGCCGCATGGGATCGAATCCCCATGCGAACGGCGGCCTGCTGCTGGCCGATCTGCCCTTGCCGCCGAAAGCCGGCTACGCCGTGAGCGTCGAGCGCCCCGGGGGAGCCATGGCCGAGTCGACCCGGGTGTTGGGCGAGTGGTTGCGCGACCTGTTCAAGCTGACTGCGCGCAGCCGCAACTTCCGCCTGTTCGGCCCGGATGAGACGAGCTCGAATCGGCTCGATGCCGTGTTCGAAGCGACGCAGCGCAGCTGGCTCGGGGAGCTCGTCCCCGGCGACACCGGCCTGCGGCCCGACGGGCGCGTGATGGAAGTCCTGTCGGAGCACCAGTGCCAGGGCTGGCTGGAAGGCTACCTGCTCACCGGCCGGCACGGGCTGTTCTCGTGTTACGAGGCCTTCATCCACATCGTGGACTCGATGTTCAATCAGCACGCGAAGTGGCTGGAAGCCACGCAGCACATCCCGTGGCGCCGCGCGATCGCCTCGCTCAACATCCTGCTCAGCTCACACGTGTGGCGCCAGGACCATAACGGCTTCTCGCATCAGGATCCCGGCTTCATCGACGTCGTCGTCAATAAGAAGGCGAGCGTCGTGCGCGTCTACCTGCCGCCGGATGCCAACACCCTCCTGTGCATCGCGGAGCAATGTCTGCGCAGCCGCAACAGGGTGAACGTCATCATCGCCGGCAAGCAACCGGAGCCGCAGTGGCTCGACATGGATGCGGCAATCAAACACTGTGCCACCGGTATCGGAATTTTCGAGTTTGCGAGCAACGACACCCAAGGCGATCCCGACATCGTCATGGCCTGTGCCGGTGACGTGCCGACGATGGAGACCCTCGCAGCTGTGAGCATCCTGCGCCGGCACCTGCCGGATCTGAAGATACGGGTGATCAACGTTGTCGACCTGATGACCCTGCAGCCGCCGGAGGAGCACCCTCACGGACTGACGACCCCCGAGTTCGATACCTTGTTCACGAGCGACAAGCCGGTGCTGTTTGCCTTTCATGGCTATCCCTGGCTCATCCACCGGCTCACCTACCGGCGCACGAATCATGACAACCTGCATATCCGCGGCTTCAAGGAGGAGGGCACGACGACCACCCCATTCGACATGGTCGTGCGCAACGATCTCGACCGGTTTCACCTCGTCATGGACGTGATCGACCGTGTGCCGAAGCTCGGCTATCACGCGGCCCATCTGCGGCAACTGATGCGTGACAAGCTCACCGAGCATGCCGGGTATATCCAGCAACGCGGCGAGGATATGCCGGAGGTTCGCGACTGGGTGTGGCAGGATAGTCGCGACGAGAGCATCAAATAACCGGGCCCCGATTCGCGCGCCAGGCGCGCATGAGAGTTCGCATGAACGCCAAGTCTGAAATGGCAGCCAATCCGCTCCTGCAGTTGCGCAAGCTGGGCCAGAGCGTCTGGCTCGACGATATCGGCCGGGCCATGCTCGACGACGGCAGCCTCGCGCGCCTCATCGAAGCTGACGGTATCGCGGGCGTCACGTCCAATCCTTCGATCTTCGCCGCTTCCATCAATAAGGACCCGCAGTACCAACGGGCGATCGCGGAGCTGCTGCCCACGCAGTCCTCGGATCTGGCGCTCTACGAGACCCTGACGATCGAGGATCTGCGGCGCGCGGCCGACCTGTTCCGCAGAGACTACGAGGGCACCTCCGGCGGCGACGGGTACGTCAGCATGGAAGTCTCGCCCCACCTCGCCTACGACACGGCAGGAAGTCTCGCGGAGGCGAAGCGTTTGTGGGCGCTGCTGCAGCGTCAAAACGCGATGATCAAGATTCCCGGCACCGCAGCAGGGCTTGCGGCGATACGCGATACGATCGCGGCCGGCATCAACGTCAACGTGACGTTGCTATTCTCTCCCGAGCGCTACCGCGCGGTGGCCAATGCTTACTTCGAGGGGCTGGAGACCCGGCTCGCCGCAGGCAAGTCCATCGATCAACTAGCCTCCGTGGCCAGCTTCTTCCTGAGCCGCATCGACACGCTGGTGGACAAGCAGCTCGATGAGCTGACCGCGCAGGGGCAAAAAGCCGCGCAGGAGCTGCGTGGCACGGCTGCCATCGCGAGCGCTTGTCGCGCCTACGCCATCTATGAGGAGTTGCTCGCATCCCCCCGTTGGAAAGCGCTGGCGGGCAACGGAGGCAGGCCGCAACGGCTGCTCTGGGCCTCGACCTCGGCAAAGGATCCGACCTACAGCCCGGTGAAGTATGTCGAGGAGCTGATCGCCCCCGATACGGTCAACACCATGCCACTCGAAACGGTCAACGCCTACCGGCGCCTGGGCAGACCCGAGCTGCGCCTGGAAGCGCAGATCGCCCCGGCGGCCGAGGTCTTCGCGGGTCTGCAGCGATTGGGCATCGACATGGCGGCGGTTGCGATGCAACTCGAGCGCGAGGGGGTCCGCAAGTTCATCGAGCCGTTCGACAAGCTGCAGGCATCGCTCGCGGATCGCCGGATCAAACAGAAGGCGGGATAGGATCGCGGCTTCCGCGCTGGGGCCGCCCGGGGCCCACGCGAAACTGGGAACCTAACTACGCGACCGAACGGATCTGATCGTCGGCGCCCAAGAGCGAACCGCCTCGGGACAGTAGGGTCACGCGGCCGCCGGTTCTGACGGACTCCAGGGGCGCGGTGGGCTGCCATCCCACTGTGGTCCCATCCGGAATCTCGACACCGGCATCCACGATCACGCGCCGCAGCTTGCAATTCGCTCCGATCCTGGCGTTGGGCAGCACTACCGCCTCATCGA
>JAQGOC010000065.1 GCA_028293805.1 Gammaproteobacteria bacterium | reverse complement strand
AAGGAATCAATCGAGATCGCGTGGACGCCGCGGCGCTCGGCAGCGAGCGCATGACGAATCGAAGTGCACTTGTGCAACACCTTCACATTCGCCTGCCGGGCCCGCGTTATGAACTCCTCAGGCACGTTGCCGGCGGTCTCCAGAACCGGCACTCCCGAATCCAACGCAACCTGCAGATATTCAGCATACGGAGGCGGCTGCGCAGCGGGCAACATGGTCAGGTTTACCCCGAACGGCCGCTGCGTCATTGCGCGGCACCGGGTGATCTCAGCGCGCAGATCTTCCGGTGTGGGCTGAGTCAACGCGGTCAGGATTCCGAGCCCGCCCGCGTTGGAAACAGCGGCTGCCAGCGCTGCGCGCCCAACCCACTGCATACCGCCCTGGATGATGGGATAGCGAATTCCCAGCAGTTGTGTGATCCGCGTTTGCAGGCTCAATCCAGATTGCATCCCCACTCCTCAAACACCTGTCGGGTGTGCGCGCCGATTGCAGGCGCCGGCCCTTGGATTTCCCCCGGCGTGACCGAGAAACGCGGCGCAGGCGCCGGCTGTGTGACACCCTCCACTTCGACAAAGGTCGTGCGCGCGGCGTTGTGTGGATGCAAAGGAGCCTCGGCCATCGACACAACGGGCGCGAAGCAGACATCGGTAGCCTCGAGGAGCGCCTGCCACTCGGCCCGGGGCCGGCTACGAAAGGTGGCCGCCAGGCGGGCCCGCAATTCGGGCCAGCCTCTCGAGTCCCACTGTGAGCGCATCCCGGGGTCGTCGATCTCGAGTTTGTCCAGCAGTTGCGTAAAAAAGTGGGGTTCGAGCGCACCGACCGAAATCCACAGGCCATCCGCGCATTTGTATGTGTCGTAAAACGGGGCTCCGCCATCCAGGGAATTGCTGTGACGCTCATCCTTCCACTGGCCGCCAGCCAAAGCGCCGTAAAACAACGTCATGAGCGACGCCGCTCCATCCACCATTGCGCAGTCGACAATCTGGCCCTTGCCGCAAGTGCGCGCGTGAAGCAGGGCCGCAAGCAGGCCCATGGCCAGATACAGCGAACCGCCGCCGAAGTCGCCCGCGAGGTTGAGCGGCACGGTGGGCTTCTCTCGCGGCCCGATCGCGTGCAGCGCACCCGACAAGGCCACGTAGTTGATATCGTGACCTGCCGACTGCGCCAGTGGACCCGCTTGTCCCCAACCGGTCAACCTGCCGTAGACCAGGCGGGGATTGCGAGCGAGCGCGATCTCAGGACCCAGCCCCAGCCGCTCCATGACCCCAGGCCGGAAACCTTCAATCAAGGCATCGGCTCGGTCCAACAGGGCCAGTGACCGGCCAATCCCTTTCGGACTCTTCAGGTCCAACGCCACCGAGCGGCGTCCGCGGGATATCAGAGAGAATGCGCCGGGTGGATCAGCGTCCGGCCGATCAATCCGAACGACGTCGGCCCCCATGTCGGACAACAACATGCCGCAGAAAGGTGCCGCGCCCAGCCCGGCAAACTCAACGATCCGAATACCGACCAGCGGTCCTGATGCCATACCTACACCGACCGGGTGCCTTCGCCGGGATAGTTGCCGCCACCATACGCGGCGTCCAGCGATTTATAATCGATGGCCGGACCGACCCTCGGCAAAGCCTCCTGCCGAAGAACGACACTTCGTGGCTTCTTGTAGGACGCCAGGCGCGTGCGACAGTGTTCGATCAACTCCTCCGGCGTCACTACCGACTGGGCATCGACAACCACGATGGCCTTCACTGACTGCACCCACGTCTCATCGGGAATGCCGATGATCGCTGCCTCCCGCACGGCGGGGTGTTGAGCGAGGCAGCGCTCAATCTCGGCTCCGAAGATATTTTCGGCACCCGCCTTGATCATGCGACCCATCGGGCCGACAAAGCTCACGATACCGTCGGCATTGCGGGCGCCGAGGTCCCGTGTGTGCCACCAGCCTCCGGCAAACCGCCTCCGGTCGACGTCAGGACGTCGCCAGTAACCCTTGTGAACGCTCGCGCCCCGCACGAGAATCTGCCCAACCTCACCCGCGGCTACTTCGCGGTCATCGGCATCGGCTATGCAGACCTCGGCGTAGGGAGCCGCCCGGCCCGATGTGTTGCTGGCCCCATCGGTCAGAGCGGCCAACACCGCCATGTTGGTCTCAGTCTGGCCATAGCCGCCGTTGTGCCGGCCCCAGCGGCTGGTGTCCGCGCTGACCATCGCTTGCCAGCCGGGCATGTCGATACCGCTGCGGAACGATTTGAGATCGCACTGGCCGCCGGCGTTGAGCTCTACGATCTCGCGGATCGTCGGGGCGAACAGCAGTCCATGGGTGCATTTATGGAGGTCAATCGCCTCGCAGATCAACGTTGCATCCGCCCGGCGGATGAACACATTGGTGCCGCGCATCTGCAGGGTCGGTATCAGCGCAAACAAACCCGCGATGTGAAAGAGCGGCGCACTCACCAGATGAACCGAGTGCGAATCAATGGCCTGCAGCTGTGCCATCAGCAGACCCGGAACGAGCAGATTCCCCTGGCTGAGCAGGGATCCGTTCGTGCCACCGGAAGGGTCGGCGACTGACAGCAGCAGAGTCGGGGCATCCGGATCCTCCAAACTCCGGTGCG
>JAQGOC010000057.1 GCA_028293805.1 Gammaproteobacteria bacterium | reverse complement strand
CCTTCTGGCCCTGCGTCGGTGCCGAGCGCATCGTGCCCGACTACAACAGTCTGTTCCCGACCGCGGGGCAAAATGCGCCATTCGCCGGTGCCACCCGTCGTCTGTGCGACCGCAAGGAAGTGACCGTCACGGATCAGAATACGGCGCTGGCCAAGTTCTACGTCTTCACGCCGACGCACATCTCCGGCCACTTCACGGGCACGATCACGCAGGACTTCGCCTCCGAGTTCGATCCCTTCTCGCCGCAATTCGGTGAGAAGTTCGCGCCGCCCAACCTCCCGGTCGCCCTCCGCGACTTCACTGGGAACGAGATGGGTCGCGTGTACTCCGACCAGTGGGGTATCTTCGACGGCCTCAACTACTCGTCTTATTCGGTGAATCCGCCCAATCCGACCGGCTACATCCCGCAGATGATGATCGCCTGCATGAACGACCCCGGTCCAATTCCGGATCCGGCCAACCCCGGGCAGATGATCACCGATCCGAGCTACAACCCGGCGTACAGCAACTTCTGCTACGAGCAGCCTTTCATGCCGGGCTTCACGACCTACATGGATACGCCTGTGATTCCGACGCAGGCCTTCGCGGACGGCTACAACCTGCCTGACTCCGAGTACCCGGACGGAACTCCGGCGATCAAGAGCGTGGTGAACACCTCTTCGCGCGGTCCCTGGGTGCCGGCGCTCGGGCCGGTGACTGGCCTGACGCTGAACTCCGGCGGTAGCGGGTTTACTGGTGTACCGACGGTTGCATTCACTGCGGTCGACGCCAACGGCAGTGGTGCTGCGGCAACGGCCCGGATGGGCGTGGGCAGTGTCAATGTGACCCATGACGGACGGGGCTCCTTTGGGGCCAACCAGACGCCCAACGTCACCTTTGCGCTACCGCCCTGCACGATCAACGGTACGACCTGTGTGCGGGCTACCGGCAACGCGTCCATGACCAGCAACGGCGCAAACCGCCGCGTGACCGGTATCAACGTGACGAATCGGGGCGCTGGGTACAACAGTCCGCCTACGGTCAGCTTTAGTATCGGCAGCGCAACCGCTTCGACCACTCTGGGCATCGTGGCCCTGAATCTGACGGCCGGCGGCGCGGGCTACGATGGGGCACCCACAGTCGCGTTCAATGGAGCCGGTGGCACCGGCTCGGCCGCGACCGCTGTGGTATCGCTGATACCCACTGGAACGCTGACGATCACCGCGCTGGGCGACAAGCCGGTGCAGAACCCGGCCTACTCGGGCCCGAACGCCACCACCGCGCCCTTTAACCAGAAAACCATCACGCGTCACTATGGCTTCGGCGCCCAGGGTGCCCGGTCGGCTGTGACCATCGGTGGCGTCAGTGCAACCATTAGTTCGTGGAGCGATACGGCCATCGTGGTGGACGTGCCGGCAATTCCGGCCTGCGCCGTTCAGCAGCGCGGCACCGCGACGGCACTGTGCGGTGAGCTCGTCATCACGAACGCGGACGGCAAGAAGTCCATCGACGCAATCACGGTGACCGCGGGCGGGAAGGCGCCAACCTATATCGCCGGCCCGGACAACACTGGTCATACGATTCAGAACGCGATCGATGCGGCGACTCCCGGCGACCTGATCCTCGTCGGACCCGGCGCCTACAAGGAGCAGGTGATCATGTGGAAGCCGGTGCGCCTGCAGGGCGTCGGCTCCGGTGCCGTCACGATCAACGCGGATGCGCACCCGGCGGGAAAGATGGATTCCTGGCGCCGGCAGGTGAACTGCCTCTTCGGGCTCACTATCGACGGCGTGCCGAATCCGAACAACCTGGCGTTTGACCCGAGCAATCAGTTCTCCTGCCCGAATAGCATGTTCCTGAAGGATGACCGCATCCCCTACGAGGGCTTCGTCGGCTGGGACGCGTCAAGCAACGGCAACCTGGCGCAATTGCTGCAGGAGCCGTCGCTGATGGGTGCCTACGAAGGCGCCGGTGTCACGGTGCTGGGCCGCGGTGTACGTGTACCGAACAACAGCCAGGACCTCTGGGGCCAGCCGCAGCAGGGTGGCGCGGGCGCGGGCGAGTTCGCAACGGGCAGCCGCTATCTGAGCGGCTCCAACCAGGACTGCACGATCACGACCACGGCCGGGTCGATGTACGACTACGGTACGAGCAACTTCTATTGCAACCCGTCGCGCATCGATGGCCTGAGCATCCTCAACAGTTCGCAGGGTGGCGGCGGTATCTTCATCCACGGTTGGAACCACAACCTGGAGGTCGCCAATACCCGCATCTCGGCGAACCATGGCACGCTCTCGGGCGGCATCAACCTGGGTAACGGCGAGACGCCGCCCCCTTACATCAACGACGGCACGATCTGCGGTCCTGGCGTTGCCGCCCCGGCAGCGCTGTGTCCGCCACTAAACGGGACGCTGCCGAACGCGGAGATTCCGTTCCAGTTGAACGTGGGCGTGCACGTGCACCACAACGACGTGTACAACAATGCCTCGCTCGGTGATGCGCTGTTCTCCGGCACGCCCTCGGGTGCGGGTGGTATCACGGTCAGCGCCGGTGCCGATAACTACGTCATCGATCACAACTGGATCGCCGGCAACCTGAGCACGGGCGATGGTGGCGGTATGACGCACAGCGGCTTCACGGCCAACGGGCGCATTGCCAACAACTGGATCCTGTTCAACCAGAGCACCAACCCGACGCTGCCGACCAACGGCGGTGGCCTCGCGATCGTGGGCGCCAATACGGACCGCACGCTGGCCAACGGCCAGGAGTGCGGCACGACTACGGACGTGGACTGCCCGCCGGGCATCGGCGATGGCACGGGCCCCGGGCTCGTCATCGACTCGAACCTGATCGTCGGCAACAGTGCCGAGAGCGGCAGCGGTGGGGGCTTGCGTCTGCAGCAGGTCAACGGCACGGAAGTGGCCCTGTTCCCGACGAATCCGGACCGCTGGTACACGGTGACGGTGATCAACAACGTCATCGCCAATAACGTGGCGGGCTGGGATGGCGCCGGCGTGTCGCTCGAGGACGCACTGAAGGTGCGGCTCGTCAACAACACGATCGCGTCGAACGACACGACGGCCTCGGCTGGCGTGCTCTTCAAGGCCCTCGGCGCCAGCATGGCGGCCTCACCGCCGCCGGGCTGCACGCCGACACCTGATCCGACGCAGCCGCAGAATCCGAACTGCACGGTGAGCGATGCGCCACATCTGCCGCAGCCGGCCGGCCTCGTGACCATGGTCAACACGCCAAATCTGGTCGAGTCGCTGCCGACCACCGTAGTGTGCCCGACGGGTTTCAACTACGGTAATGCGAGCGATTCGCTGACCTCGCGCCGCAACGGCCTCTGCCGGACCCTGTCGATGCCCTCTGTAGTGAACGATCTGTTCTGGCGGAACCGTGCGTTCCATGTCGGATACGCCGACGCGAACGGCAACGAAATCGTCGACCCCATCAAGGGCACGGGCAACGTGTCGCAGCAGAACCTGGTGGCCTTGTTCCCGGCGCTGAATCAGTCGTCGACCGGGCAGTGCGTCAATGCCTCCGGCTTCCAGAATTACTGGGACGTGGGTGTGCGCGGCGATACTTCGCTCACCAACCACACGGTCGTGGGCTTCACGCCCGTGTTGGGCGCCCCGTCGGTAAATCCGACGCTGTTCGTCAACAACTCCATCCTCACGTCCAATCCGGCGGGCTATGTGAACGGATCCGGGAACCAGGTGCCGGGCAGCTCGCCGCTGGTCGGCGAGTACTGCAACGGCTCGCGCGTACCGCCCGAGAACGGTGGTCACGGCTACAACGCACCGGCCGGCCGCTCGGAGACCACGGGTCTGAGCCCGGTGTTCGTCTTCAACAACATTACCGTGGCCGCCACGGTCGACGAAGGCAACAACTGGATCAATCTGGGCTACGGTCCGCTCACCCTGTACTCGACCGCGAATCAGGACATGGCGGGCGGTGCGCTCGATGGGCAGACCTTGGGTGCGTATTCGACGCGGCCGACCGCAACGGCCGCCGTGGACAGGGGTCTGAACAATGCTGCCGGTGTGCCGGATACGGACTTCTTCGGCACTCCGCGACCGCATAACAACGGCAATCCGGTGGACATCGGTGCTGTCGAGGTGGCCCGCCCGCCAACGGCGGCAACAGTCAGCCCGGGCGCGCTGGACTTCGGCAACTGGGCGACGGGTACGACGAGTCCGACGCAGAACCTGACGGTGACCAACACCGGTACGAACGCCCTTGCAGGGATGACGATCACAGGCCTGACTGCACCGTTCTCGCGGGTCACGACGGGTGGTTTCCCGGGTGGTGCGCCGAACTGCGGTGCGACTCTCACAGCGGGTGCGTCGTGCACGGTCAAGGTGCAGTTTGCGCCGATTGCAGTGCAGGTCTACAACACTCCGGTCACGATCGCGTATACGGGTGCGGTCGTGACGCCGACCCCAGTCACGCTGACGGGTTCGGGGGTGGCGAATCGGGCAACGGTAGCGATCACGCCGAATTCGCTGACGATCACGTTGCCGCATTGCACGCTCGCCAATTTGCTTGCGTGCTCGACGGGAACCGGTGTGGTTACGTTGACTAACTCAGCTCCGACGGGCGGTGCTCAGATGACGATCACTAGCATTGCGGTGTCTGGGTCTGGCGGCACGTATGCCTGGACCCTGGCTGCGATCGGCGGCTCGGACACTTGCACCAATGCCACGCTCGCACCGGGGGCTTCCTGCGCGGTGACCGTGAGGTTCAGTGCCAACGCGTTGCTGGGCCGCAGCGCTACGACGGTGCGCAGTGGGACTGTCGGGTTCACAGACAACGGAACGGCAAGCCCGCAGACGGCTTCGCTGTCTGGAATAGCGCTACCGTAGTTTGGAAATGAATAAGTCCTCTAACACTGCTCGTGGGGTCACCCACGAGCAGTGTGTTTTCCGGGTCAACATAGTGAGCGTGCGACGGGTGCTGGCCGCAGCACTACTGCTCATGAGCGCCGCAATGCCGTCGGCGCGAGCCGATGATGCATCTCCCGCGTCTGCTATCACGACACGGTCAGACGTTTTGCCATCGAGGCCGACGATCAGTGCTCGCCATCGCGCGCGCACGAACCTGGGCGATCGCATCGCGACTTACACCCGGGAATTGAATCTCGATGCCAAGCAGCAGTCTCAACTTAGAGCGCTGCTGTTGCAGCATCGGGAACAGGTGGTCAGGCTGTGGAACGATACGTCGATACCCGCCGCGCAACGCGTCCATGCGACGAGGGCCATCAGCGACGCCACCGCGGACGGCATCAGGGCGATCCTGACCCAGGAGCAGCGCAAGAAGTACAACCCGCCCAGGGCGGCACACGACAGCACTGCGCAGCCGGGAGCCCCCAGCGCCGCAGACTGGATCAACGCGGCCAACTCGCGTTAGGTATGCTCGAGATAACAATGACGGAAGGCGTGGTTGGCCAGCGTCGAAGCTACCGGATGGACAGTTTTGAGACCTGCTCCCTTGACTCAGGCGGCCCCGGCGGGCAGTTTGGCCCTCGCCATGGGCGCCTCCCGGACGGGTCGAGCGAATAATTACAATACCAGGGGCACGCACGAACATGCGGCAGATGAAACAGGTACTCAGCGTCAGCCTGTGGGCTCTCGGGCTCGGCATGCTCTGCGCGTCGCAGGCCGCGACGCCCCCCAACAAGCCGGAGAAAAGCGGTCCGCACCAGCCCTCGCGATACACGGCCGGCGGCATGCCGGCCGGTGCCAGGAACTATTACGCGACCACCTGGGGCGTGGACGAGCTCGCAACGCAACTGGCGGAATCGGGTCAGCTCGTCCGTTTCGGTTACCGCATCGTCAATGCCGCTCTCGCCAAGCCGCTGCTCGACAAGGTGTCGAACCCCAGTCTGCTCGATGAGCGCAGGCACGCCGTGCTCTCGGTGCCGCAGATGGAGAAAGTGGGGCCGCTGCGTCAGTCCGGCCCGGCGGAGGTCGGCAAGACGGCTTGGGTGTTGTTCTCCAACCGAGGCGGTGTCGTTCAGCCAGGCGACCGGGTGAGCGTAGTGATCGGGTCCGTCCGGATCGATGGACTCATCGTCGAGAAGTAGTCTGCTGCAAGCACGGGAGTCGTTCATGTCGCGAATGGTAGTGATTCCATTGTTGGTCCTGGCGCTGGCGCCGGCGCTGGTCCTCGGCGCCGACAAGCCCGCCGCGGCGAACAAGCCGGCCAGTGCGGCGAACAAGCCCGCCAGTGCGGGGAGCAATCCGGCCAGTGTGGCGAGCAAGTCCGCGAGCGCAGCGAAGCTGAGCGCGGCTGCGATCGTCGAGCGCAACATCGCGGCGCGCGGGGGGCCGGGGGCGTGGCACGCGGTTCAGACCCTTTCCTGGTCCGGCAGGATGGATGCGGGCGGCAACAACCAACGCTACCTCAAGGCGCCTGGAATGCCTGCGCCGCCCGTGAACGAGAATCCTGCCGCGCAGGTGCAACTGCCCTTTACGCTCGAGATGAAGCGCGGTCGCAA
>JAQGOC010000054.1 GCA_028293805.1 Gammaproteobacteria bacterium | reverse complement strand
AGCTCGAATTGCGGCTGTTGCAGATGCTGCTTGCCAACGCCGGCCACACCGTCAGCACCGACCGGCTGCTGATCCAGGTCTGGGGACATCGCAACTCCGCTGACCGGCAGCTCCTCAAGCAGCTGGTGCACCGGCTGCGCCAGAAGATCGAAGTCGATCCTGCCACGCCCCAGTTACTCCAGACCGCCTCCGGGGCGGGTTACAAACTCGTGGTGGAGTAGGCGCCGCAGCGGGGGCGCCCCGGGGGGTACGGTGACATTTGCGCCATCCAGTTATAACCCTAGAACTACTGGTTTGATATCGACCCTTCAGTAAGCTGGTCTCCAGTCATTTCAGAAGGCCAGCCATGTCTCCACCACGCACGATCGTCATTGTCGGCGCCGGCTTCAGCGGCACCCTCGTAGCTGCGAACCTGCTGAGATCGCAGCATTGGGCAACGACGCGGATAGTGCTCGTCGAGCGCTCAAGCAGCGTGGCACGCGGCAAAGCTTATGCTCACCGCGAATACCCCTACCTGTTGAACGTGCCCGCCGGGCGGATGTCGGCCGATCCGAGCTCGCCGCTCGACTTCCTGTCATTCGCCCAACACCGGATTCCGGGTGCGACGGCGGAAGACTTCCTGCCCCGTGCGCTCTATGGGGAGTACCTGGAAGCCACCCTGTTGGATGCCGAGGTCTCGGCACCGCCCCACGTGCAGTTTGAGCGGCTGCGCGGCGAGGTTTGCGCAGTCGAGAAGATCGGTGATGGGCCCGCTTATCGCGTGCGCTTGTCCGATGGCCGCACGCTGGATGCGGACTCCGATGGCTCCACGCTGAGTCCGGACGCTGCCGGCCGCACCCTGGACGCCGACGATGTCGTATTGGCACTTGGCAACCCGCCGCCTGCGCCACTGCCCTGCACGGAAGAACTACCGGCGACGGCAGAACTGCAACAGTATCTTTCCGACCCATGGACACAGCCGCTCAGATTCTCGCCTGGCGAAACCGTACTGCTGGTTGGAAGCGGCCTGACGATGGTGGACGTCGCTACCGCGGCCGCCGCCTCTTCCAACGAACAGGTTGTCATCCATTCAATCTCGCGTCACGGCCTTATACCGCCCTCTCAGACGCAGTTTTCGCATTCCGCGTGCAAGGGTGACAGCGCCACGATGCTTCGCGCCGCATCGTTCTCAGCGCTCACGCTTCTTCGAAGCGTTCGAGAACTAGCCGACGAGACGGTGCAACGCGGAGGAGATTGGCGAGAGGCAGTAACGTTCATCCGCAACATCGCTCCATCCCTGTGGCAACGCCTGCCAGCGCGCGAAAAGCGCCGGATGCTGCGGCATGTGCGGCCATACTGGGACGTGCATCGTCACAGGTTGCCCAGCGAAACACTAGCGAAACTGAACCACCTCCGGCGTCGCCAGAAACTCCACGTACACGCCGGGCGGCTTCTTGAATTTGAAACTGTGGGCAGCCAGATTCGAGTTACGTGGAGAGCCCGAGGCGCTCACGAACTACAAACCTTGCTCGTGGATCGCGTCGTGAACTGCATCGGCCCGGACTACAACGTGCGCCGGTCACGCGATCCGCTGATGTGCTCGCTGTTGGCGCAAGGTCTCGCGGTTTCGGACCCGCACAACCTCGGAATCCGGACCAGTTCTTATGGAGCGTTGGTCGACGCACAGGGACGTGCAGCGGCCAATCTGTTCTACGTCGGCCCCATGCTGCGCGCGGATCATTGGGAAGCAACGGCCGCACAGGAACTGCGTGGGCATGCCGAGCGATTGGCGAGTTACCTGTCGGCACCCGTAGGGAGAATGCGAGCGGCTGCAACAGCGTAGCCGCTCGCAGCGCATCTACGGCGCGTATATCTGGTCGAACACGCCGCCTTCGCCGAAGTGCGTGGGCTGCACCTTGGACCAGCCACCAAAATCGGCGACCGTAAAAAGAGTCAGCTTCGGGTACTGCGCGGCGTACTTGGCAGCAATCTCCGCGTCGCGCGGCCGGTAGTAGTTCTTCGCGATGATCTCCTGCCCTTCCTTACTGTAGAGGTACTGCAGGTACGCCTGCGCCACTTCGCGCGTGCCCCTACGCAAGACCACCTTGTCGACAACTGCCACAGGCGGTTCAGCAAGAACACTGATGGTCGGGACGACGATCTGCAGTTTGTCCGCACCCAGCTCCTTGACCGCGAGCACTGCCTCGTTTTCCCACGCAATCAGCACATCGCCCAGACCACGCTGTACAAACGTGGTGGTCGACCCACGGGCGCCGGTATCCAACACGGGCACGTTCTTGTAGAGCTTGCGGACAAACTCCTTGGCCGTGGCATCAGTGCCGCCCGGTTGCTTCAGAGCCCAACCCCACGCCGCAAGATAGTTCCAGCGGGCGCCGCCCGAGGTCTTGGGATTGGGCGTGATCACGGCGATGCCGGGCTTGACCAGGTCGGGCCAATCCTTGATGCCCTTGGGATTTCCCTTGCGCACCAGGAACACGATGGTCGAGGTGTACGGCGAGCTGTTGTCCGGCAAGCGGCTGGCCCAGTTGATCGGTAGCAGCTTTCCCTGGGTGGCGACGGCATCGATGTCAGCCGCCAATCCGAGCGTCACGACATCCGCGGCGAGCCCATCGATAACCGAGCGCGCCTGCTTGCCCGATCCGCCATGCGACTGGTTGATTTTGACGTCCTGACCCGTCTTGCCCTTCCAATATCTGGCAAACGCCG
>JAQGOC010000040.1 GCA_028293805.1 Gammaproteobacteria bacterium | reverse complement strand
ACTCAAAGTGTGCGCCGCTTCGCTGCTGCCGTCCTTCATTACTGCCTAGACTGCCGTGGATCGAAACATCGACCGAAGGGGACGGCCGTCGAGCCGCGCACCAGCATCCATAATGAAAAGCGTTCGGCGTAGCGATTTCGACGTGACCAACACCGTGCAGGTGAGCTCACCGCAGGCGGTCTTGAGCGCGGTCGAAGCTCTCTATCGGCCGACCTGGCCCGAACTTTCGTTCGAGCCGCTGGCCCGGGCGTTCGAACACTTCGAGCGCCTGTTCGCGGGCGAGGTCCCCGGGTACTTTGGCGTCGATACCGTCTACCACGACCGCCAGCACACATTGGACATAACGCTGGCGCTAGCCCGTCTCATCGTAGGCCATGACCGTGTGCAGCCGGAGGCAGCACGCCTGGGCGGCGAGCGCGCGATTATCGGCCTCATCACCGGTCTGTTCCACGACGTCGGCTATCTGCGGCGTGCCGAAGACCTCGAATCGCGCAATGGCGCGGAATTCACCCGTACCCACGTTTCGCGCGGCGCCCGCTTCCTGCAGGAATACCTGCCGGTGCTGGGCTTCGACGCCTGGGTTCCGGTCGCGACGCAGATCATTCACTTCACCGGCTACGAAATGCCCTTCGCGCAGATCGAAGCGAAGGTGCCCGACCGGCGCGACGTCATGCTGGGCCACCTTCTCGGCACGGCCGACATGGTCGCCCAGATCGCCGACCGCTGTTATCTGGAGAAATGCCGCGACCGGCTCTATGCCGAATTCGTGCTCGGCGGAGTCGCGCTGCCCGTGGCCGCGAACGGCGGCAGACAGGTCAAATACGCCTCCGGCCTCGATCTCCTGCGCCAGACACCAGACTTCGTCGCGGAAGTGCGCGCGAAGCGCCTCGACGGCGAATTCCACTCGGCGTACCGCTTTCTCGAAGCGCTCTACGGCGGCCGCAATCCGTACATCGAGGCAATCGACCGCAACGTGGAGTACCTGCGTCAGATCCTGCGGAGCGAGAACTGGCGATTGCTGCGGCGCAATCCTCCGATCTTCGCCGCGACCGCCGATCCGATGTCCACGATGCGTGGACTCATGCTTGGCTACATCAAGCGCGTGTGGTCAGGCCAGGTCAGCGAAGCGAAGGTCGCAAAGGGAAAGTAATCGCCGCGGGCCTCCGGGCGGGCAAAGTCGTGCATTCCGGCGCGATCGCACCCCTTTTGTCGCCAATTGGCGCCCCATTCAAGTAGCGTTCCCCGCCGCACGGCGGGTAATATCGACCCCGAAATATTATGGGGACCACGGCGACGAGACCGTCCGCCGAAAAGAACGTGACTGCCGTCAGCCTCAAGTTGAAGTACGCGAGTGCGGCCTTTCTGGTCGTGTTGCTTGCCGTGGCTGCCGTCACCGCACTGCTGGTCTGGCAGCACGACACCGACACCCGCCATCTGGGCGCGATGGCCGAGGACACCACCCGGCAGAGGGTGGCTGTCGAGCTGCGCGCTCGCGCTGCGAGCACTGCGGCCCACGCGGCGGACTCGATCACTAATTCGATCCGGACGCGGGATACCGTCACGGTGGCCAGAAGGCTGCTGCCGTTCATCGAAGATCCGACCGTCGCCGGAATCACGGTCACGGACCGCGGTGGGGCGATCATCTACAGCTGGCACCGGAGCACGCTGCCGCGGGCAGGCACCCTGCAGGCGGAAGCGACGGAGCCCGTCCGCACGATGGTGGAAAACATTCCCGGTGCGGCGACCCCCGAGACCTTTGGAACGGTCAGGGTACAGCTCGAGCAGGCCGCTCCGATTCCGGAGACGAGCCTCACGGGTCGGCTGACCGCCGCAAGCGCCTCGCAATCGCGCCTGACTTTGCTGCTCGCGGGCGTCCTTGCCGTGCTGATAGGGCTGGCTGGTGCGGCATTCGCATGGCGGGCGGCTCATAGGATCGAGAGGCCGATCGACGCCCTCATCAAAAGCGCCGAGCGCATAGGCCAGGGCGACTACACCCGGCCGCTCGAAGTCCGCCGTCGCGATGTGCTGGGTGAGTTGCAGCAGGCGCTCGAGCGCATGCGCGCGCGCCTCAGGCAATACACGATCAACAAGAGCTACCTGCACAGCGTTCTGAACAGCATGACGGACGCGGTGTTCGTGACCTCGCCTGACGGAGTCGTGAAGCTCGCGAACTCGGCCGCATGCAAGCTGCTCGCTTTCAGTGAAGAGGAAATCCTCGGTCGCGGCATCGTCGCCGTGCTCGATGAGCGTGAGCGTGAAGGCTTCGATCTTGTGCAAGCCGCGCAGGAGACCCGCGAGACCGTCGTCCGGACGCGCAGCGGCCAGACGATCCCGGTCTCACTCACCGGATCGCGCATCGAAAGCGACGACCCGCAGTTCCAGGGCAACATCTTCGTCGCCCGCAACATCACGGACAGGAAACGCGCCGAGCGCCGCATCCGCTATCTCGCCCGGTACGACGCGCTCACTAAAATCCCGAACCGGATGCAGTTTCACCACCTGCTGCAGCAGACGATCGCACGCGGCCTGCGCAGCGGCCAGGTCGTGGCGCTGCTGTATCTCGACATGGATCGCTTCAAGGAGGTCAACGACACGTTTGGCCACGGATCGGGCGATCGCGTCCTCGAAGTGCTAGCG
This sequence comes from Gammaproteobacteria bacterium, assembly GCA_028293805.1. GTDB lineage: Bacteria > Pseudomonadota > Gammaproteobacteria > Steroidobacterales > Steroidobacteraceae > 13-2-20CM-66-19. The sequence continues at coordinate 13,136 of JAQGOC010000040.1, read as the reverse complement.
GAGCGTCTCACCCGCTCGCTTCCGAAGGACACCGTCGTCGGTCGCCTCGCGGGTGACGAATTCGCGCTGTTCGTCGACGGACTGCCCGCCGATTCGGACAACAGGGGGCCGATCGCGCATCTGGCACGCTCCATCCTTACGGAGGTCAGCCGCGCCTTTCAGTTGAATCAGCACGAAGTCTTCCTCACCGCGAGTATCGGCGTAGCGCTGTGCCCACGGGACGCCGAGAACGTCATCGACCTCATTCGCAACGCGGATGCGGCGATGTATTACTCGAAGCAGAACGGCGGCAACACCTTCGCGTTCTACTCGCCCGAGATGAACGCCGCGGCGGTCGAGCGCCTCATGCTGAAGAGCAAGCTGCGCCGCGCGCTGGAGCGCGATGAGCTCGTCATCAAGTACCAGCCCAAGGTCGACCTGCGCACGGGCCGAATCATCGGTGCCGAAGCGCTGTTGCGCTGGCGGCTGCCGGGACACGGAGACATCCCGCCGTCGCAGTTCATCCCACTCGCGGAAGAAACGAACCTCATTCTCGAGATCGGCGAGTGGGTACTGAATCGCGTCTGCATGGACTACCGTCACATGCAGAGCGAGGGCGGCGACCCGGGCCGCGTCTCGCTCAACCTGTCGCTCAAGCAGCTGCGCCAGGCGAGCTTCATCCTGCGCTGCCGTTCCGTATTCCGCCGGCACGGCGTCTCGCCGACGGCGTTCGAGCTCGAGATCACTGAGACCACGCTGATGGCGGATGCCAAGCGGACGGTGCGCCTGTTGGACGAGCTGTATGCGATGGGACTGCATCTGTCGATCGATGACTTCGGCACCGGCTACTCGTCGCTCTCGGCGCTGCAGCAGTTTCCCATCGGCACACTCAAGATCGACCAGTCGTTCGTGCGCGATGTGAGCGAGGACGCCGGGGATGCGACGATCGTAAAAACCATCATCGAAATGGGCCGCAGCCTCGGTATGGAGGTGATCGCGGAGGGCGTCGAATCCCTGCGCCAGCTGGATTTCCTGCGCAGGAACTCCTGCCATTTCGCCCAAGGCAAGCTGTTCGGCGAGCCTTGCGCCGCCGCGGACCTGCTCGCCCTGCTGACCCGGCAGGCCGCCGGCACCGCGCCGTTCGGACACCTGCTGCGTCACGTCGATGACGCGTCGAGCCGCCTGGCCTGAAGAAAAAACCGCGTACCGTCCGGACAGGCCTTGTTTCCCGCTCTGCCGCGAGGCAGCTGTAGGGCCAGGCAACCGCCGCCGTCATCCGCCGCTGTCGCGAGCCCCTTCGAATGCTTACCCTCGCCAATGTCCGCCTCCGCCGCGGCCCCCAGGTCCTCATCGACGAGGCCAACGTTGGTATTTTCCGCGGGGAGAAAGTCGGGATCGTCGGACGCAACGGCTCCGGCAAATCGACGCTGCTGGCGTTGATACGCGGCGAGTTGGTTCCGGACGCCGGGGAGTACTCGGCTCCGCCGAACCTCGCAATGGCGGCCGTCGCGCAGGAGTTGCCGGATTCCGATGCGCCGCTCGTCGAATACATTCTGGATGGCGATCTGGAGTTGCGCGCCGTGCAGGCCCAGCTCGCACAGGCAGAGCATGGGGCAGACGGCACCCGCATCGGCGCCCTGCACGCCGAATACGAGCGGCTGGCGGGTTATGCCGCGAAAAGCCGGGCGGCGGAGCTCGCGGCGGGCCTGGGATTCGCGCCGACCGAGATCGACCGCCCGGTACGGCAATTCTCCGGCGGCCTGAAGATGCGCGCCAACCTCGCGCGCGCGCTCATGCGCCGCTCGGACGTGCTTCTCCTCGACGAGCCGACGAACCATCTCGATCTCGACGCCGTGCTGTGGCTCGAACAGTGGCTGAGAAGCTATCCCGGCACGTTGCTGCTCGTCTCCCACGACCGTGAGTTTCTCGATGGAGTCGTCGGCCGCATAGTGCTGATCGAAGGGGGCCGTCTGAGCTCTTACGCGGGCAACTACAGCTCTTTCGAGATACAACATGCGGCGGAAGGCGAGCGCACGCGGGCACTCGTCGCGCGGCAGCAGCGCGAGACCGCGCGGGTCGAAAGCTTCATCGTGCGTTTTCGCGCCCAGGCGAGCAAAGCCCGCCAGGTGCAGAGCCGGATCAAGGCGCTGGCGCGTCTCGGGGAAATCTCCGCCGTGCAGCCCGAATCCGGTTTCGAATGGGAGTTCGCCACGCCGGCCAAGCTGCCCCGGCCGCTCTTGACCCTCGAGCAGCTGGCCGCGGGATACGGGACGCGCCGCGTGATCGAGCACGTCTGCCTGAGTGTCAACCCCGGCGACCGTATCGGCGTCCTCGGCCGCAATGGCGCGGGCAAATCCACGCTGATGCGTGTGCTGGCCGGGCAGCTCGCCCCGCTCGCGGGAGATCTCGAGACAGCGCCAGACGTAGTGACCGGATTTTTCGCGCAGATCGAGCTCGAACACCTTGACGCGAGCGGTACCGCGCTCGGTGAGCTCGTCAGGCGTGGCGGCTCCGACGTAACACTCTGGACGGAGCAGCAGCGGCGCGATCATCTCGGCCGCTTCGGATTCCGGGGCGACCGCGTCTTCGAGCCGACGGGGCAGTTTTCCGGGGGCGAGCGGGCGCGGCTGGCCCTGGCCATCCTCGTCGCGCGCAAACCCAACCTGCTGCTGCTGGATGAGCCGACCAACCATCTCGATCTGGAGATGCGCCACGTGCTGCTGCTGGCCCTGCAGGAGTTTGCGGGCGCGGTCATCGTCGTTTCGCACGATCGCACCCTCCTGCGCAGCGCGTGCGATAGCTTTCTGTTGGTTGCCAACGGGGTGGTGTCGCCCTTCGACGGCGATCTCGATGACTATGCGGCGTGGCTCGGGAAGAGCGGCAAGGAGCGGGCTGCGCCGGAGTCCGCCGGCGCAGCGCCGTCCCGGCAGGAGCAGCGGCGGCTCGACGCAGAGGCGCGCAACCGGCTGACACCCCTGCGCAACGAGCAGCGGCGGATCGAGGGGCAGCTCGAGAAGCTCAGCGGGGAACGCAAGCTGCTCGAGGATGCGCTCGCGGATCCGGCAACGTATACGACCAAACCCCCCGAGGAGGGGCAGCGTCTGACACTGCGGCACGCACAAGTTGTGCGGGAGATCGAGACACTCGAGGAACGCTGGCTCGAAGTGATGTCGGAACTGGAACAGCGTTCGGCATAGGATGGTCTGAAACGGCTAGAATCCCGGTCATGCCGTTCAGCTCGAGGATGTCGACCGCGCATTCCACGCGGCGACCTCGCTTTCGGCGGGCGATCTTCCTTGGAATCGTGGGGATCTGGCTCGCCATTGCGTGCTGGGAAGCGAAAAAGCCCCTGCCGCCGGGCGTGCGCACCACCTCTGCCTGGCACTCCGTCCCGGCGAAGGACGTGACCTTCATCGCCGACATCACCTCCGCCGACGCTTACGGGCGGGCGGTTTCAAGTCAGGCGATCTTCGACGAAGTGCTGCGGGTAGTACGCTCGGCGCACGAGTTCCTGGTGCTCGACTATTATATGTTTAACAGCCGGCGAGGCGAGCTCGACGCCGCATCGCCTCTGCTGCGACCCCTCTCCGGTGAGCTCCGGGACGCTCTGATCGAGCGCCGGCGGGCGCTGCCCGGTCTGAAAGTGCTGTTCATCACCGACCCCATCAACGAGCTCTACGGTGCGGAGCCTTCTTCCGATCTGCGCTTGCTACGGGCGGCAGGGGTGGATGTAGTCGTCACGGACCTCGACCGGCTACGCGATTCCAACCACCTCTACTCGAGCGCGTGGCGGCTCGCGATCGACTGGTGGAGTCCGGACCCGCGCGGAGAGGGTGCGCTGCCGAATCCGCTCGATGACGCCGACGGGCCGCTCACGTTCGGTGCCTGGGCGCAGCTCCTCAACTTCAAAGCCAACCAGCGCAATCTGGTCATCGCAGATGACGGCCAGGGTGGCTTGGTCGGCATCGTGGGATCCGCCAATCCGCACGACGCCAGCGGCGCCCATTCCAACGTCGCGGCCAGGGTCGCAGGTCCGGTGCTGAGCTCGCTGCTCGCAAGCGAGCTTGCCGTGGCGCGCTTCTCGGGCTGGCGCGGGAGCATCGACCCGCCGCCGCTCCCGGCCGATACGGCGAATTCCCGGAACGATGGCGGCAATGACGCTGATGCCGCGGCGGGAAAGACGGCCAGAGTGCAAGTGTTGACGGAGGGTGCGATCCACGCGGCGCTGCTCGAGCGTGTGGACGCGGCTGGGAGAGGAGAATCCATCGACATCGCAATGTGTTATGTGGCGGATCGCGGCACCGTCGAGTCGCTGCTCGCGGCGAGCCGGCGCGGGGTCAACGTCCGGCTGATACTCGATCCCAACAGAGATGCCTTCGGCCGCACCGCCTCCGGGCTGCCGAACCAGCCGGCGGCCAGCGAGCTGGTCTCCGAGAGCAAAGGTGCGATTCATGTGCGCTGGTATCGCACCCACGGGGAGCAGTTCCACACGAAGCTCGTGCTGATCTACGGCCCCGAACGACTCTGGCTCACACTGGGTTCGGCGAATCTCACACGCCGCAGCGTCGGGGATTACAACCTGGAGGCGAACCTCGCCATCGAAGTCGCGCGCGGCGCGCCGCTGGCGGTGCAGACTGTCGAATACTTCGAAACGCTCTGGAGCAACCGCGCCTCGCTCGGGATCGAATATACGGCGGACTTCGCGACCTACGCGGACCCCGCCCAGTCGCATTACTGGCTGTATCGTTTTATGGAAGGCACGGGGATGTCGGACTTCTAGCCGGGTCAGGGCCGCCGTTGCTCCAGTCCCTTGCGCTCCGGGGCGTTGCGTATTGCCGCGAATGACTGCTCCGACAGCGAGCCCAGAGCAGCATTCGCCGCAATCTCGAATGCGGCGGTCACGTCGCTCAGCTTGTTGGCGGCAGCCCTGGAAGAGCCCTCTGCCACAAAGCTCGCCAGCACGTCCCGGCCCTCGCGCCTGCCGATGACGCAGTCGAGCGTCACATGGACTTCGGGTACGTGGCCGCCCTCGCTGTACTCGGCCTCGAAGCGACGGACGGTAATCTGCAGCAGGAAGTCGGACGGAAACGGACTCGCCGAATCCTCAACCGACTGCCAGGATCCCGAGGCTCGCAGCGTTTCGACCGCGAGCGCCTCGACCACCTCCGGTACGGTGGCGGGCCAGCGGCTCGCGGAATAGAAACCCATGCGACGGTCCGCTTGCACCAACACGATTTGCGCCGACTCCCGGCCGGGAGCCGCAGCGGGATGGGCAACTCTCACAGATGCTCCCGCGGGGGTCCGTGCCGCATCGCTGCGGGGAAGGGTGTTCGCGCGCAGAAAGTAGACCTGCTCCGGGCGAGCGTCACTGTGGAAAAGTCCGGTGCAGCCGGCCGCCGTGGCGAGCAACAGGAGCGGTAGCAGAGTCTGCACGCGGCGCGCGCGGCGCCGGCCGGTTTCGCGGCGGATCGAGGCTATCACCGCGGGATCTCCACGCCTTTGCTCGGCGGTTGGTATAGAAGCTGCGAGGGGTTCTCGCGAAGACTGTTCATGAGCGCGCGGATATCCTGCGCGGCTGCCCTGCCCTCATGCACGAAGCGCTCTATCTCGGGCAGCCCGTCCCTCGCGAAGGAGCGCACGTCCTGCCGATTGTCATCGATGATCTTGTCGAGCAGATCTGTCGCAGTCGCCAGGTTGTCGGCCACGGTGCGCAGCCGCTGCACAGTGGCTGTTACTTCGGGGCCGGCGGAGTCCATGACGGACCGAGTGCTGCGCGCCGACGCCGCGATCTCGCCGGTCGCGACGCGCAGGTCGGCCACCAAAGCGTTGAGATCATGCAGGGTCTGCGGCAACCCGACGCTGGCCCTGCTCAGGTTGCCCAGTGCGTTCGAGAACGCCACGAGATTGTCGTCGCTCAGCAGGCGGTCGGCACGCTGTACCACGTCGCCCGCGGCGGCGATGAACTCGGGAAGGCTCGCCAGAAGAGCATCGAAGCGCGACGGGGCGGTGCGGATGACGGGGTACTTGAGGCTGGGCACGATGACCACGCGCGGCCGGGTATTGCGAGGCTGGAGCAGGTCGATGTAGAGGAGGCCCGTCACTCCCTGCAGCGACAGTTCAGCGACCGTCTTGTCGGAAATGGGAGTCGTGGCATCGATGTCGGCGATGACCTGCACGCGGCTGGAATCGCGCGGATCGATGCGCATGTCCACGACGCGCCCGACACCCACCCCGAGATAACGGACGGCGGCGCCTCGCTCCAGCCCGCTTACGGTGCCCTCGAAGTAGAGCTCATAGCGGTTGTAGTTGCGGTGCTCACGCGTGTCGGAGTACCAATAGATAAAGAGAGCGCCGACTAGCGCGATCAGCAGGACGAATGCGCCGACGGCGGCATAGTTCGCGTTACGCTCCATGCCGCTCCGATCGCGCCCGCGCGCGTGCGCCGTGGAAATACGCTTGGATCCACCGGTTCGGGTGGTCGACGATGCGTTCGATCGTATCGACTTCCATATGGCGATCCACTATGACCCCGACACGATTGCAGGTACGGAAGATCGTGTCCAGATCGTGAGTGATCATGACGACGGTCAGCCGCAGTTGTTTTTGCAAATAGAGGATCAACTCGTCGAATTCCGCGGCGCTGATCGGGTCGAGGCCCGAGGTCGGCTCGTCCAGGAACAGCAGTTTCGGATCGAGCGCCAGCGCCCGGGCCAGAGCGGCGCGCTTGATCATGCCGCCCGACAGCTGGGAGGGGTATTTTTGCGCGGCGTCCGCGGGCAGGCCGGCGAGCCGGATCTTGAGCATCGCGAGCTCGTCGCGCGCCGCGGGCCGCATGTCGACGTGCTCGATCATGGGGAGCTGGACGTTCTGCAGCACCGTGAGCGAGGAGTACAGTGCGCCCTGCTGGAACGTAACCCCATAGCGGGCTTTGACGGCGTGCAGCTGGCCCAGCGTCATCTGGGTGATCTCGCGTCCTGCGATGCGGATGATGCCGGCCTGGGGGCGCTGGAGTCCGAGAATACTGCGTAACAGCACGGATTTTCCCGTACCCGAGCCACCCACGATCCCGAAGACCTCGTCCTCGCGCACGTCCATGCTTAGGCCGTCATGGACGAGCTGCGCGCCGAAGCGGTTCACCAGCCCGATCACCTCGAGGACCGGGTAGATCAAATGTCCAGCTCCATGAACAGCACCGCAAATAGCGCATCGGCAAAGATCACGAGAAAGATCGCCTGCACCACTGCGACGGTCGTCAGGCGGCCCAGCTCGCGTGAGGAATCTCGCACCTGCATGCCCCGGTAACAGCCGGCCATGGCGATGAGGACGGCGAACACGGGAGCTTTCATGAGCCCCACCCAGAACGTGCTCGGCGAGATCGCCTCGTTGACCCGGTTCACGTATTGCGTGAGCGGCATATCGAGCAGGAACCGGCACAACAGCGCTCCGCCGGTGAGGCCGATGAGATCCGCGATGACCGTCAGCAGCGGAAGGGCGATGACCAGCCCGACGACACGGGGCAGCACCAGTGCTTCGAACGGATCCACGCCGGTGGCGTACAGCGCGTCGACTTCCTCGTTCAGCTGCATCGAACCGAGCTCCGCCGCGAATGCGCTTCCCGAGCGCCCCGCGACGATGATGGATGTCAGCAGCACCGCCAACTCGCGCAGCACGCCGATGGTTACGAGATCGACCACGAAAATTTCCGCACCGAAGCTGCGCAATTGCTGCGCGCTCATGTAGGCAACGATCACGCTGATGAGGAATGCGATCAGGGCCACGATCGGAATTGCGGTGATGCCCGTGTCATACACGTGTCGGGCAATCGAGATCGGCCGCAGGCGCTTGAGACTCGTGAACGCGCGCAAGGCCGTCACACTCACGCGGCCGACGAAAGACAGATCTCGGCCCAGATCTCTCCCGAACAGCACGGCGTGACGGCCGAGAAAGGCCAGCGAGCGTATGCCCGGCTCCTCCTCGCACGCCACGGGGCCTGCGGCCTCGGGCGGACTGCCCTCGCTCCTCAGGGTTTCCTCAACGAGGCGCAGCTGGTCCGGTGGCGTGCCACGAAATGTGACCTCCACGCCGGCAGCGCGGGTGCGCTTGATGAATTCGCGCAGGCGCCAAGCGCCCGAAAGGTCGAGTGCCTGCAGGCGCTCCGCGAAAATTTCGACCAGGCGGGCGCCTTTGAGATCCAGTCCCGCAATCGCGGCATCGAGCTGTGTGAACTGCAGGGCGCGCCATTCCCCGGTCAGCTCGAGCTCGAGGCCCTGGTCGGTGTGCCGGATCTCCAGCATCCCGTTGCCGATCGCGGGCCGCGCGGCGCGCACGGTTTAGCGCTTGGAGGATGTGGTAGGCACCGCCGGATGATAATCGCGCTCCGGCGGATTGTGGGCCGAAGTTTTAACTATCGTCGCGGTAGCGGCGTATCCGTGCGGCAGCGTAGGTAAATGCGCCTGCGACAACCAGCCCGAGCCACAGGTCGATGTTGGTGAACGCGGGCCCGATGTTGATGCGATCCAGGACGCGCGGCAGCGAAACGACTTCGGACGGCCCGACACTCGTCATCGAACCCAGGACCGCCGCCTCGATGTGCAGGCGCTCCCAGATCCCGTTCATCCTGTACTCCAGCAGGCCGGCCACGTAATGGGTGCCGAAGGCGAGCCTTTCCACGATGATTGCGACTAACGGCACCAACGTCACCCACAGCAGCACATTGCGCCGAGCCCAGGCGGACGCGAGCAGCAGCGCAGCGACCAGCGGCGCGTACCAAAGGATAGAAATGACGAGCCCGAGCAACATCAGGATTTCGACCTTGAGCAAGGCCACGGTGTCCCAAAGCACCAGTTCCGGGGAATGCCCGAAGACGGCGCGCAGGTTCCAGATCGCGGTGAAGAGGAGGTTCGTCACGAGCGCGATCACGAATGTGCCCACAGGCACGACGATCAGGCCCACGAAGAGCTTCGACGCCACGGTAGCGCCATCGGAGACGGGCAGCGACTTCCAGAACAGGATGCTGCGGTCCTTGCGCTCGGCGTACAGGCAGTCCAGCAGATAGAAGTTCAGCACGATGATCATCACGAGATAGTGCGGGACCGACAATCCCCACTGCGCCAGCGCGAACAGAATGGCCTTGTGCCCGGGGTCGAGCCACTGCACGCCGTCATCGAGGTTGATCTGAAACGCGCCATGGGTGGGCAGTGCGCAGACGAGCAGGAGGCCGGCAACCGCCAGGGGAGCCATCCACAAGGAGCGATGTTCCCAAAACTCGCGCCGCACGAGGGTGCTGAACATCCTGAGTCGCAGGCCGCTCGCGGTCCCCGCACTCGTGGCCGACGCGCTGTCCCCAGGTGCGACTGCTGTTGGAGTACTCATGCCGCCACCCCCTGCATCTTCGCGACGAACAGGTCCGCGATGGAGGGGGTGCGAATCTCGCCCAGGGAGGCCAGATCGCTCGCGGGGCGTCCGTCGAAGATCATCGCAATACGTCCAAAGACTTCGCGCTCATGGAGTGGCTGCAGCTCGCGGGCGCGCGCGGCCTGCTCCGGAGTCGCGACCAGTTGCACGAAGCGTCCGGCGAGACCTTCCACAGTGCTTTCAAGCACCACACGCCCATGGTTGATGAACAGAACGTCAGTGAACAGATTCTCGATCTCTTCGACCTGATGCGTCGTCACGAGAATCGTGCGCTCCTTGTCGAAGTAGTCGTTGAGCAGGGTGTCGTAGAACTGCCGCCGATACAGCAGATCGAGACCGAGGGTCGGCTCGTCCAGCACCAGCAGACGCGCATCGATCGCGAGAATCAGCGCAAGGTGCAGCTGCGTGACCATGCCCTTCGAGAGCTCCCGCACGCGACTCTTCATGCGGATGTCCGTTTTGCGCAGGAACCCTTCCGCACGCGCGCGATCGAAGCGCGGATGGACGCCGGCGACGAAATCGAGCGCCTGGCTCACCCGCAACCACCTGGGCAGCACGGCCACATCGGCTATGAAGCACACGTCGTGCATCAGCTCATTGCGTTGCGAGCGCGGATCCCGCCCGAGCACCCGCAGCTCGCCCTCGAAACGGGTGAGGCCGAGGATTGCCTTGAGGACGGTCGTCTTGCCGGCGCCGTTCGGCCCGATGAGGCCGACGATCCGCCCCGCCTCCACGGTGAAGCTGACATCTTCCAGCGCGCGGGTCGCGCGATAGGACTTCTTCAGACCGCGCGCTTCAATTACTTGCGTCATCGTCTTCCTGCCCCGGGGTCGAAGGATAGGGCGCCGAAGGTGCTGCGGCGCCGTTTTTGAGCAGATCCGCGGGCGACAGCCCCAAACGCTGGATGGTGGCGTACACCTTCGGCCACTCTTCCTCGAGGAAGCGTTGCCGCTCGTCCTTCATCAGGGCTTTGCTGGCCCCGACGCTGACGAACATCCCCAGTCCCCGCCGCTTCTCCACCAGCTGCTCGTCGACGAGCTGCTGGTAGCCCTTCAGTACCGTGAGCGGGTTGAGCCTGAATTCGGCGGCCACGTTGCGGACCGACGGCAGCGGGTCGCCTTCCTTGAGCACCCCTTCCAGGATCATCGCGACCACCCGGTCCCGCAGTTGCCTGTAAATCGGCAGGCTGTCGTTCCACTGCGGGTCCATGGATTGGGGGTTGCTCTGTGACGGAAGATTAGCGGACTAATCTACCAAAACAGCCGGCTGCGGCTGGCCAAACCAGGTGTGGCCGGGCTGAACCGATAGCTTTGCAAGGCGGGCGGGGGTACCGGTCACCGCGCTGTTGTGCACGATGGCGGTGGACTCGACGAAGCTCAGGCTCATCGCGACCGTGATCACCAGCGCAGTGGTGCCGCAGGCCAGGGCCCTCAAGCCATTGTTCAATATCGCATTCATGTCATCTCTCCTTACGGTGCGGCTGGCTGCCCCATGCAGTTCGCCGTTGCTATAGTGTTATATATAACTACACCACTACATGAGTGTCAAGCCAGCTCACCAGAAAAGTTTTGAGCGCGGTGCCCCGAGGGGTCTGCGGGGGCTAAGTGCCCGAGATGGACCAAATCAGGGTGGCTCTCGCCCCTTCAGATGCAGAGGTGGGGCGAGGGGTTTGGAGCCGGGCGACCGGCGGCCGGAGGGATATGCAGCGTGGGCGCGGTGCGCGTACAGTCGAAGTCGATGGCGCAGAGGGGGATGGCGAGCTGATGCTGCGTTACGCGCGCGGCGATCCGCATGCCTCCGAGATGCTCTATCGGCGCCATCGTCGCAGCCTCTACCGCTATCTCGTCCGCTGAACCCCGCGGTCTGGCTGCAGCAAGTCGAAATGCTGCGCGCCGACCGCTAGACCGCTGAGGCGGAAGAGGAATTCAAGCGCTTCCGTGACGCCCATCCCGACTACCGGGCCGCCGCGGAACGCGCCCGGCTGACGGTCCGACGAAATAGCCGATAGAATTCCCGACCCTTTTTCCCGGGAAGAAATGCACGCCATGAAGCCTGCCCTGAACGTCGCGATTACCGGTGCCGCCGGCCAGATCGGCTATGCCCTCGCCTTCCGTGTCGCCTCCGGCCAGATGCTGGGCCCGGACCAGCCGGTCAATCTGCATCTGCTGGAAATCACGCCCGCTCTGCAGGCCCTGCAGGGTGTCGTGATGGAGCTCAACGACTGCGCCTTTCCGACTCTGAACAAAGTGGTCGCCACCGACGATGCCAAGGTCGCGTTTCGCGATTGCAACGCCGCCCTCCTCGTCGGCGCCCGCCCGCGCGGGCCTGGCATGGAGCGCAAGGATCTGCTGCTCGCCAATGCACAGATCTTCTCCGCGCAGGGCAAGGCTCTGAACGAAGTAGCCCATCGCCAGGTGAAGGTGCTCGTCGTCGGCAACCCGGCGAACACGAATTCGCTCATCGCCAGAGCGAACGCGAAAGATCTGAACCCGCGTAATTTCACAGCGATGACACGGCTGGATCACAACCGCGCGCTGTCGCAACTTGCCGATAAGACAGGCAGGCACGTCACCGCCATCCGCCGCATGACCATCTGGGGAAATCATTCCGCGACCCAGTACCCGGATATCAGCCACGCGCTCGTCGAAGGCAAGCCGGCGAAGTCGCTGGTCGAGCAGCAGTGGATCGAGGAGACGTTCATTCCGGTCGTGCAGCAGCGCGGCGCGGCGATCATCAAGGCACGCGGCGCATCGTCGGCCGCCTCCGCCGCCTCCGCCGCAATCGATCATGTTCATACCTGGGTGCACGGCACCGCCGCCGGCGATTGGATCAGCATGGCCGTACCGTCCGACGGCAGCTACGGAATCAAGGAAGGGGTGATCTACTCCTACCCGGTCACCACGCAGGACGGCGAATACCAGATCGTGCAGGGCCTGTCCGTCGATGAGTTCAGCCGCAAGCGCATGGACGCGACAGACACCGAGTTGCGCGAGGAGCGCGACGGTGTAAAAACGTTGCTCGGATGAAATAGGCGCTAAAACGGGAGCCCCGGCCCGGGGCTCCCAACTCAAAGGAAAATCCATGCTCGGCGCGATCCTCAGCCTCCTTCTCATCGCTGCCGCGGCATACGCCGTCACGCAGATCGGCGGTGTCATTACGCTGCTGTTCATCGCGGCGGTACTGTTCCTCGCCTACAAACGCCTCTCACTGCTCACTTTTACCGCGACGTTCACCGTGCTCCTCGTGGCGTACACGGTGTTGGGTGCCTCGAGCGCACCCGCGGGAGTCTGGAAAGGCTTCCTGTGGCTGTTGCTCGCCTGTTTCTGGCTGTTGAATGTACGGCCACTGCGCAAGGCCCTTATCACGCGCCCCTTCATGAGGGCGTACCTGAAACTCCTGCCCTCGATGTCGCAGACGGAGCGCGAAGCCCTGGAGGCAGGCACCGTCTGGTGGGACGGTGAGTTGTTCACCGGTGCGCCGAAGTGGTCGAAGCTGCTCGCGGCCAAACCCCCGCTGCTCTCGGCGGAGGAGCAGACGTTTCTCGATGGCGCGTGCGAAGAGCTCTGTCGCATGCTCGACGACTGGAACATCACGCACGAGCGCGGCGATCTGCCGCCGCAGGTCTGGGACTTCCTCAAATCCCAGGGCTTCTTCGCGATGATCATCCCGAAGAGATACGGCGGCCTCGAATTCTCCGCCTACGCGCACTCCTGCGTGCTCGCGAAAATCGCGAGCCGCAGCGC
>JAQGOC010000031.1 GCA_028293805.1 Gammaproteobacteria bacterium | reverse complement strand
GGCGCAACCATTGGGTAATCGTCGGGAAGGCCCCAGCGCTCCCGGTATTGGTCCGGCGTAAGCGAGTACTTCCGCTTGATGTAGCGTCTCAGGGTCTTGAGCCGCCTGCCGTCATCGAGGCATACGAGATAGTCGCGGGTAACCGATTTATCGATGGGGACGGCGGGTACCCTGGGAATCTGGGAGCCGGTGTGGCTCGCAGTCAACTCCGAGAGCGTCGTGTAAGTGCTCCTGATCAGCCCCGGCAGTTCTGCAGCATTGACGGCGTTGTGTGACACGAAGCTGGCGACGAGGGACACGGTCAATTCGATGAGATCGCGGCTTGCGTCCACGCTGGGCCCCCTTGCGGCAGTATTGCCGCACTATAGAGCCTGCCTTGGCAGGTAAAAATCCCCCGAACGGGGACTGGGAGGTGCCGCACGCGGGGACCGGCAGCCGCGAAAAAATGCCTGAATACCTGAACATTACCGTAGGAACACCGCAGCATCACGAAACGAGACGCACTATTCTGTAATGTTGCCCATTGCCAGTTTGACAGGGCGGCAGGTTACTCCTGTGGTCGAGTATCTCTGCATGATTCTTCCGGTCTGCGTGCTCGCCGTTGCACATCTGCTGCGCGTCCGATCCCTGAAGCAACAACTGCAGGAGAGTCTCGAGCAGCGCTTCGAAGACCGCATCAGGGAACGTACGCGCATCGCGCGGGAATTGCACGACTCGCTGTTACAAGGCTTTCAGGGAATGATGTTCAGACTCGAAGCCGTACGCCGGCTCTTGCCGAACCGGCCTGAGAAGGCCGCGGACCAGCTTGATGTCGCAATCGACGCAGGTCTGGCGGCGATCAATGAGGGCCGCCAGGCCGTTGGCGAGCGTCGGGTGTCGGGACTCGGCACCGATCTGCCGCAGGCGCTTGCGGACCTGGGCAGCGAGTTCGAGCCAGACAGTCAACTACCGGGCAACTACCGGGACGCCGCACCGGATTTTCGCGTTCTGGTACAGGGTTGCGCGATCGCACTGAAACCGATCGTGCGCGATGAGGTGTGTTGCATCGCTCGGGAGGCTGTCAGGAATTCCTTTCGACATGCACGTGCCGGGTTGGTCGAAGTGGAGATCGTCTTTGCCGAGGGGACATTCACAGTGCGTGTGCGTGACGATGGCGTTGGGCTCGATCCTGCGGTCCTCGAACACGGTTACCGGAAAGGGCATTGGGGCTTGCCCGGCATGCGTGAGCGAGCACTGGAGTTTGGCGGTGAGCTGGAGGTGTGGAGCCAGCGGAATGCCGGAACGGAGATCGAGCTGAAGATTGACGCCAGAATTGCATACGCACACCGACTCAGAGCGCTGTTTATGGGCATCGCCCGGGAGAACTGATCGATGTCCGAAAAGTCAAGCATACGCATACTGTGTGTCGACGATCATCCATTACTACTGGACGGCATTGCGGCTCTCATCGGCACGGAACCGCAGATGAGGCTCGTAGCTGAAGCGTCCTCGGGAGTTGAGGCAGTCAGGCAATTCCGGGCAACGCTACCGGATATCACGCTGATGGACCTGCAGATGAGAGGGATGAACGGAGTCGACGCCATCGGCGCAATCCGTACGGAATGGCCTTGGGCAAAGATCATCGTGTTGAGTGCCTTCGGAGGCGATGCGATGGCCCAGCGAGCTCTGAAAGCAGGGGCCCAGGCGTATCTTCTGAAGGGTCTCGTGCGAGGCGAGCTACTCGACACGATTCGACTCGTTCACGGTGGTGCGAAGTGGATTCAAGCGGAGGTCGCTTCATCCATAGCGGCTCACGTCGCCGATACAGCCCTGACCGACCGCGAGGTCGAAGTACTGGGACTCATTGCCCATGGCAAGTCCAACAAGCTGATCGCGCATAACCTGTCTATCCACGAGGAGACCGCCAAGACGCACGTGAAGCACATCCTGGCGAAGCTGCATGCCAATGACCGCACACATGCGGTCACGTTGGCGCTGCGGCGCGGAATCATCCCGCTTTAGATGTGCTTCAAATCGTGAGCTTGTCAGCTTGGCTTGCGAGGCGACGTAGCAGATCGTCTCCCGTGTCCATCAGTTCAACGAGCTCGGAGCGCTGCACCACCGCGAGCTCGAGTGCCGCCTCCAGGCAATCCGGCTCATTTTGTCGCGCAAGCTCGTTGAGCTCGTGCGCCCTCTCGAGACACACGCTGAAACCGGTGTACCAGAACGCCAGATCCCGGGGGAGGGGGCTGGGCAGATAGCCGATGCTTTGACCCAATGAGCGAAAAATGGGCATGTAGTCGCGCTCAGCCCGAAACCGGTGGTACGGGAAGGGCTGCACGCTGGTTGTGCCGATGCGGTCGAGGCGAACCAGATAGTGGGCGGAAACATGCTCGCGCAGCGCCTGAAGCTCGCCCACGAGTGCCGATGCAACGCTGTGCCGGTGGCGTCTGAATTCCAGGCGCACCCGGATGATGTTGGCGAGAAAGCCCGCGAAGCTGCCCACGAGGCCGCCTGCGATTGCGCCTGACATCTGCAGCCAAAGAGCGTCGTCGGTCATCCAAGTATCAGTTATTTTGGGACGGCGCGATCTCACACTCCGCCCGCAACTGCGCGAATCCCCCATTCAGGGGATTGGGCCAACAGCGCTCCTGCGCCAAGGTCGCATCATGACCCCAATCAAACTCGGACGGCTGTCACACCACGCCTCGACTTGCGCGCTCGTGTGTCTGACGCTCGCCTCATGCAGCGAAGGACCTCTGGACCCGCATGGACCCGTCGGCAAAGCGGAAAGGCTGATATTGCTGGATGCCACCGCCATCATGCTGGCGGTGGGCGTTCCGGTCATCTTGCTCACATTCTGTTTTGCCTGGTGGTTCCGCTCGGGCAATGCACGGGCCCGATATCGGCCCGAGTGGGAGTATTCCGGACGTATCGAGATGATCGTCTGGTCGATCCCCGCGCTCGTCATTCTCTTTCTGGGCGGCATCGCCTGGATCGGTGCGCACGACCTCGATCCGCCTGCGCCTCTGAAGTCGAGTGCGCCGCCTCTGGAGGTTCAGGTTGTGTCGGTGGACTGGCGGTGGATTTTCATCTATCCGGAACAGGCAATCGCCAGCATCGATCGACTGACGGTACCGGTGGGCGTGCCCATCCATTTCCATCTGACATCGACCAGTGTCATGAACAGCTTCTTCATTCCGCAACTGGGCAGCCAGATCTACACCATGCCCGGGATGACTACGCAGTTGAGCCTGCTCGCGGACCGGCCAGGGACCTACTCGGGACTGTCATCCCAGTTCAGCGGTGACGGTTTTTCCGACATGCGTTTCGACGTTCTCGCCCTGCCATCCACAGAGTTTCAATCGTGGGTAGATTCAACTCGCGGCGCGGGTGGAGTGCTCGACCGGCCCACGTTCGAGCAGCTGGCGCGTCCCAGCTCCGAGCACGCAGTGAGGACGTTTGCTGAGGTCACGACCGGCCTGTTTGATTCGATCGTTGCCGGGCACGTGGGAATGACCCACGCAGCGGCGCAGGAGTAACTGAAATGTTCGGAAGGCTCAGCTGGGCGGCGATTCCCTTCGATCAGCCGATCGTCATGATCACTGCGGTAATTATCGGCACGGTCCTGGGTGCCGTGCTGTTGCTCGTCACGGTCAAAGCCTGGTGGCCCTATCTCTGGCGCGAATGGATCACCAGCGTGGACCACAAGCGCATCGGTGTAATGTACATGATTCTCGGACTTCTGATGCTGGTGCGCGGCTTTGCAGATGCGCTGATGATGCGTACTCAGCTCGCGCTGGCGGCCAATGGCGCCATGGGGTATTTGCCCCCGGAGCACTACGACCAGATCTTCTCGGCTCACGGCACCATCATGATTTTCTTCGTGGCCATGCCGTTTGTGATCGGCCTGATGAATTTCGCCGTGCCGCTGCAGCTGGGTGTGCGCGATGTGGCCTTCCCCGTGTTGAATTCCGTGAGCTTCTGGCTCACGGCGGCCGGCGTGCTGCTGGTGAACCTTTCACTGGTCGTCGGCGAATTTGCCCGCACGGGATGGCTTGCGTATCCGCCGCTCAGCGAGCTCGCTTATTCCCCGGGTGTGGGTGTGGACTACTACCTGTGGGCTCTGCA
>JAQGOC010000028.1 GCA_028293805.1 Gammaproteobacteria bacterium | reverse complement strand
AAGACAGCCGCATGAAATTCGACGTGCGGTACTACCTCGTCGCGATTCTCTTCATCGTCTTCGATCTGGAGATCGCGTTTCTGTTTCCGTGGGCCGTGGCGCTCGGCGAGCTCGGACTGTTCGGGCTCGTGGCCATGGCCATTTTCCTCGGCATCCTCATCGTAGGGTTCATCTACGAGTGGAAGAAAGGAGCCCTCGAGTGGGATTAGAAGTGCCGGCAAGTACGGCCCGGACCGTTGGAGTCACGGAGCGTGCAACGGCGGATGCAAGGTCGGCCGAAAACGCCGCGGCGGATACGTTCGCGCAGAGGGGTTTCGTCACGACGCAGGTCGACAGCCTCGTCAATTGGGCGCGCACCGGATCGCTTTGGCCGATGACGTTCGGGCTTGCGTGCTGCGCAGTCGAGATGATGCACGCCGGAGCTTCGCGGTACGACCTCGACAGGTTCGGCGTCGTGTTTCGTCCGAGCCCGCGGCAGTCGGACGTGATGATCGTCGCCGGCACCCTGGTCAACAAAATGGCCCCGGCTCTGCGCAAGGTGTACGACCAGATGGCCGAGCCGCGCTGGGTGATTTCGATGGGCTCCTGTGCGAATGGCGGCGGCTACTATCATTACTCGTACGCGGTGGTGCGCGGGTGCGATCGGATCGTCCCCGTCGATGTCTATGTTCCAGGCTGTCCTCCGACAGCGGAAGCGCTCGTCTACGGCATCATCCAGCTGCAGAAGAAGATTGAGCGCACCAGCACCATTTCCAGGTAGGAGCAATGCATGGGTACTCTTACCGGCGCGCAGCGCCGCCATATGAACGCGCCTCGCCGCTTGGGACGATGCCCGTTGGAAGTTCGGGCACAGCCCACGGATAAGCGAGGTTGACGGTGAACGAGCGGGTAAACAACCTGGCGCTCAAAGTTGATGCGCAATTCAAGGATTCCGTGCGACGGCTGCCGTCGCTTGCCGACGAAGTGGGGTACGAGGTTGACGCCGCGAACCTCATCAGCGTCTGCCGTACGTTGCGGGACGCCCCCGAGCTGAAGTTCGAGATGCTCATGGACCTTGCTGGCGTCGATTACCTGCATTACGGCCACGACGAATGGCAGACCGCGAGCGCCACCCGTTCGGGTTTCAGCCGGGGCAGGGTGGCGCGCAGCGCTGCGCCGGATCCCGGCATGCCAGGCCGTTTCGCCGTGGTTTACCATCTTCTGTCGATCACGAACAACCAGCGCCTGCGGCTGCGGGTGAAGTGCCCCGACACCCAGGAGCCGGTGGTCGAATCCGTGATGGACGTATGGGCCGCCGCGAACTGGTTCGAGCGAGAGGCGTTCGACCTGTACGGCATTCTCTTCAGCGGCCATCCGGACCTGCGCCGGCTCCTGACGGACTACGGCTTCATCGGGCATCCATTCCGGAAGGACTTCCCCCTGATCGGCAACGTCGAGGTGAAGTACGACAATGAAAAGAAGCGCGTCGTATACCAACCCGTCAGCATCGTCCCGCGCGTGCTCGTGCCGAAAGTGATCCGTCACGACCATCGTTACGAGCCCGCGCTCGCTGAACCGCAGTTACCCCGCTGATGGCCACCACTCCAGATTCGACAGCCATGGCAAATTCCGCGGCCCTGTCCGAAATCCGCAATTACACGATGAATTTCGGGCCGCAGCATCCTGCGGCCCATGGCGTGCTGCGGCTCGTGCTCGAGATGGATGGCGAAGTCATCCAGAAGGCGGACCCCCACATCGGCCTTCTGCATCGCGGGACCGAGAAGCTCGCCGAGTCGAAGCCGTTCAACCAGTCGATCGGCTACATGGATCGGCTCGACTACGTGTCGATGATGTGCAACGAGCACGCCTACGTGCTCGCGATCGAGCAACTGCTCGGGATCAAGGCTCCGGAGCGTGCGCAGTACATCCGTGTCATGTTCGACGAGGTGACGCGCATCCTGAATCACCTCATGTGGCTCGGTGCGCATGGCCTCGACATCGGCGCGATGACGGTCTTTCTCCTGTGCTTCAAAGAGCGCGAGGAGCTGATGGACCTGTACGAAGCGGTTTCCGGCACGCGCATGCACGCAACGTACTACCGTCCGGGCGGCGTCTATCGCGATCTGCCCGACAGCATGCCGAAGTACCAGCCCTCGAAGTGGCGCTCGCAGAAAGAAGTGGAGCGGCTCAACGAGGCCCGCTCGGGCTCCATGCTCGATTTCATCTGGGCGTTCACCGAGCGCTTTCCCACCTCCATTGAAGACTACGAAACGCTGCTCACCGACAACCGCATCTGGAAACAACGCACGGTCAACATCGGCGTGGTCTCTCCGGAGCGGGCGCTGCAGCTCGGCTTCTCCGGCCCGATGCTGCGCGGCTCGGGAATCGAGTGGGATCTGCGCAAGAAGCAGCCGTACGAAGTGTATGACCGCATGGATTTCGACATCCCGGTCGGCGTGCACGGCGACTGCTACGACCGTTATCTCGTGCGCATCGAGGAGATGCGCCAGTCGAACCGCATCATCCGGCAATGCGTGGAGTGGCTGCGCAAAAATCCGGGCCCGGTGATGATCGACGACCGCAAGGTGCGGCCGCCCAGCCGCGAGCAGATGAAGGACGACATGGAATCCCTCATCCATCACTTCAAGATATTCACCGAGGGCTACGAAGTGCCCGAGGGCGAGACGTACGCGGCCGTCGAAGCCCCGAAGGGCGAGTTCGGCATCTATCTCATCTCGGACGGCGCCAACAAGCCGTACCGTCTCAAGTGCCGCGCGCCGGGCTTCCCGCATCTGGCCGCGCTGGAAGAAATGAGCCGCGGCCACATGTTGGCCGACGTCGTAGCGGTGATCGGCACTCAGGACATAGTGTTCGGGGAAATCGACCGTTGAGCACAGACACGCAGACTTTCGCCGGCGGTAAAGCCGGCGCCGACAGCAAGCTGAAGCTGTTGTCCGAGCACACCCGCCGCGAGATCGATCATTGGATCGCGAAGTTTCCGCCCGGGCGGCAACGCTCCGCCTGCATCTCCGCGCTGCGCGCCGCGCAGGAGCAGAACAACGGCTATCTCACGCCGGACCTCATGGATGCGATCGCGGAGTACTTGCAGCTGCCGCCGATCCAGGTTTACGAAGTCGCGGCCTTTTACTCGATGTTCGAGACGCACCCCTGCGGCCGTCACCACGTCAGCATCTGCACGAACGTCTCCTGCATGCTCAACGGTGGGGAAGAGCTGGTTGCGCACGCGGAGAAGAAACTCGGAATCAAGCTCAACGAGAGCACGCCGGACGGGCGGATCTTCCTCAAGCGGGAGGAGGAGTGCCTCGCGGCCTGCACGGGCGCGCCGATGATGATGGTGGACCACGTGTTCCACGAGCATCTGACCCCCGAGAAACTAGATAAGATTTTGGACGAATTGAAATGACCGTAACCGTCCCGGCGCGTCTCGCGCCGCCAGACTTACGGGGTCGCTGCGACCCCGAGGACAGTCCGGCCGCAGGCCGTAGCAAAGCTATTATTCTGGATCAATTGAAGTAAGACATGGGCGCCTACGACGACAAGATGAACCTCCTGTTGTTCGAGCCTCTGAAGCTCGAGCGCCCGTGGACGCTCGACACGTACCGCAGCATAGGCGGCTACGATGTCTGGGAAAAATACGTCCGCGAGAAGCCGGCGCGCGAGACGGTCATCGATGCGGTTAAGGCCTCCGGCCTGCGTGGCCGGGGCGGGGCCGCATTTCCCACCGGCACGAAGTGGAGCTTCATGCCGCGCAATTCGCCCATCCAGAAGTACCTCGTGTGCAATTCGGATGAGAGCGAGCCCGGCACCTGCCACGACCGCGACATCTTACGTTTCAACCCGCATGCGTTGATCGAGGGCCTGGCGATCGCCGCCTATGCGACCAACTCGACCGTGGCATACAACTACATCCGCGGCGAATTCCTCGGCGAGCCGGTGCCGCGCTTCGAAGCGGCGCTCGCGGAAGCCTATGCTGCCGGCCTGCTCGGCAAGAACATCATGGGCAGCGGCATCGATTTCGACCTCTACACCTTCGTCGGCGCGGGCGCCTACATCTGCGGCGAGGAAACGGCGCTGCTGGACTCCCTCGAGGGCAAGCCCGGCAAGCCGCGCTTCAAGCCGCCGTTCCCGGCTAACTTTGGCCTGTATGGGCAGCCGACGACGATCAACAACACGCAGAGCTTCGCTTCCGTGCCGACGATCCTGCGCAAGGGGCCGGCGTGGTTCGCCTCTCTGGGTCCGGCGAACTCGGCCGGAACCATGATCTTCTCGATTTCCGGCCACGTCGCCAAGGCGGCCAACTTCGAGCTGCCGATGGGCATTCCCTTCAAGGATCTGCTGGAGCTGGCGGGCGGCATGAAGGGCGGCCGCAAGTTGAAAGCCGTGATCCCCGGCGGCGCTTCCGTGCCGGTCGTGCCGGGCGAGACCATGATGAAGCTCAACATGGACTACGACTCTCTGAAGGCAGCCGGTTCCGCGATCGGTTCCGCGGCGGTCATGGTGATGGACGAGACCACGTGCATGGTGCGTGTGCTCGAGCGCATCTCGCGATTCTTCATGTCGGAGTCCTGCGGCCAGTGCACTCCCTGTCGTGAAGGGACCGGCTGGATGAACCGACTCCTCAAGCGCGTGATGGCAGGGCAAGCCCGTCGCGAAGAGCTCGGTCTGCTGCTGGACGTCGCGAACCGGATCGAAGGACATACGATCTGCGCGCTGGGCGACGCGTCGGCATGGCCGGTGCAGAGTTTCCTGAAGCATTACCGGCATGAGTTCGAATACATGATCGATCACGGCGGCCGCAGCATCGTGACCGACCAGTTGGGAGCGCAGGCCGCATGACGCTCAAGGTGGTTTGCTGACATGGCTGACGAGTTCGTCAACATCGAGATCGACGGCGTCGCCGTCAAGGCACGCAAGGGTGAGATGATCATCCGCGCCACCGACGCGCAGGGCGCCTACGTGCCGCGCTTCTGCTATCACGAGAAGCTGTCGATTGCGGCCAACTGCCGCATGTGTCTCGTCGAGGTGGAAAAGGCTCCGAAGCCCATGCCCGCTTGTGCGACACCGGTCGTCGAGGGCATGAAGATTTTCACGAAGTCCCCACGCGCCATCGGGGCGCAGCGGACCACGATGGAATTCCTGCTCATCAATCACCCCCTCGACTGCCCCATCTGCGATCAGGGCGGGGAATGCGAGCTGCAGGATCTGGCTGTGGGCTTCGGCCGCGACGTCTCCCGTTTCCACGAGCGCAAGCGCGTCGTGCCGGACGAGAATCTCGGACCGCTGATCGCGACAGACATGACCCGCTGCATTCACTGCACGCGCTGCATCCGGTTTACCGAAGAAATCGCCGGCGTCCAGGAGCTCGGGATGATCGGCCGCGGCGAGCAGATGAAGGTGCGGACCTATATAGAGACCACGGTGCAGCACGAGCTATCAGGCAACGTGATCGACCTGTGCCCGGTCGGTGCGCTCGTCTCCAAGCCGTACCGCTTCACCGCACGCGCCTGGGAAATGATTTCGGTTCCTCTCGTCTCGCCGCATGACGGTGTCGGGACGAATATCTTCGGTCATGTGCTGCGCGGAAAGTTGATGCGCGTCGTTCCTCGTGAGAACGAAGCCATCAATGAGATCTGGATCGCCGATCGCGATCGCTTCAGCTACGAAGGTGTGTACAGCCCCGACCGGGTACAGCGCCCCATGATCCGTAACGGTGACGAGTGGGTCGAGACGGATTGGGAGACCGCGCTCACGAGGACCGTCGAGGGCCTGCGCCCACGTGCGGCGGAGCTCGGTGTGCTCGCGAGCGGCTCCAGCACGCTCGAGGAGCTCTATCTCGCCGGGCGGATCGCACGCGGCCTGGGCACGAACAACATCGACCATCGGTTGCGTCAGCGCGACGTGCGCGATCAGAGCGCAGACCCCTTGTTTCCAAGCCTCGGCATGAGCATCGCCGCGATGGATTCGCTGAGCGCGCTGCTGGTGATCGGATCCAACCTGCGCCGCGAGGTACCGGTTCTGGCTCACCGTATCCGCAAAGCAGCGCGCGGCGGAGCGAAGATCGCGATGCTCAATCCGGTGCGCTTCGACTATAAGTTCCCGGTCGCGGCCTATCTCGCCTCCGCCCCGGCGGAGCAAGTTGCCGATCTCGCCGCCATCGTGGCCGCCGCGGCGGAAACGGCCGGCAAGGCCGTACCGGAGCACTTGGGCGCGATCGTGCGCAACGCAAAGGTTGATGATTCCCATCGGGCCGTCGCGGCGGCGTTGGCTTCGGGCGAGAAACGGGCGGTGTGGCTCGGTGCGCTAGCCATTCGTCATCGTGCCTTTGCGGACCTGCGCGCGTTGGCGGCTGCGCTTGCGGAGATCACCGGGGCATCGTTCGGTGTGCTCGCTGAAGGCGGCAACGCTGCCGGTGCCTACCTGGCCGGCGCCGTTCCGCATCGTGAAGCTGGCGGCAAGGCCGTGCAGAACCCGGGCCTTGCGGCCACGGAAATGTTGCACCGCTCGTTGAAAGCGTACCTTCTCTTCGGTGGCGTGGAGCCCTGGGTCGACGCGCTGGACGCGGACGGCGCCCGCTCTGTGTCCAAGGCGGAATTTGTCGTGGCCATCACCCCGTTCGCCAATGACTCGGTGCGCAAAGTGGCGCATGTCATCCTTCCGATCGGAACGTTCGCCGAGACCTCCGGAACGTACGTGAACATGGAGGGCGTATGGCAGAGCCAGGCAGGCGCCGCCGCTCCGGTCGGCGAGGCGCGTCCGGGCTGGAAGGTGTTGCGCGTTCTCGGCAATCTGCTGGACCTCGTCGGCTTCGAGCACCAGTCCTCCGAAGATGTCCGCGATGAGCTGCGCAAACTTTGCGGCGGCGAGCCTGCGGCTTCAGGCTACAAGGGCAGCCACGGCGTCGCGCCGGCGGCAGGTGAGATGACATTGGTCGACATGCCCATGTATCAGATAGATGCGCTCGTGCGCCGGGCGCCGTCGCTTCAGAAGACCCGCGAAGGCCGCACACCCGCGGCGACGTACTGACGAGAAGGACGAGATCGAGTGCTGCAAACTCTCTCAACCGCGTGGTTCTCCTTACCGGACTATGGCCGCGCCACCGTCTGGATCCTCGTGATCACCGTCGCGCTCATCATCTCGGTGGCGCTGCTCACCCTGGTCGAGCGCAAGGTGATTGGCTGGATGCAGCTGCGCCGCGGTCCGAACCGCGTCACCATCTTCGGGCTGTTTCCGGGCCTGGGCCAGCCGTTCGCCGATGTGGTGAAACTTCTGATGAAAGAAGTGATCATTCCGGCCAGGGCCAACAAGTTCCTGTTCCGGCTCGCGCCGATGATCACTCTCATTCCGGCGTTCGCGGCGTGGGCGGTGATTCCGTTGTCGCCGGAGGTGGTCGTTTCCAAAGCCGACGCCGGGCTGTTGTACCTGCTGTCGCTGACTTCGATGGGCGTCTACGGCGTCATCATCGCCGGCTGGGCCACCAATTCCAAATACGCGTTTCTGGGCGCCATGCGGTCGGCCGCACAGATGGTCGCGTACGAGATCGCCATGGGTTTTGCGCTCGTGGGCGTCCTCATGGCCACGCGCAGCATGAACCTCGGCACAATCGTGTTATCGCAAAGTGGCGGCATTGGCGCCTGGAACTGGTTCTGGCTGTTTCCGCTGTTCGTGGTGTATTTCATCTCCGGTGTGGCGGAGACGAATCGCGCGCCTTTCGACGTGGCGGAGGGCGAGTCCGAGATCGTCGCCGGCTTCCATGTCGAGTATTCCGGCATGGCCTTCGCGCTGTTCTTCCTCGCCGAGTACGCGAACATGATCCTCATCGCGGCGCTCACCGCGGTGTTCTTCTTTGGCGGCTGGCTGTCGCCGTTTCAGGGATACCCGGTCATCGGCGACACATTTCTGGGAGCACCCAGCTTCCTGTGGCTGGGCATCAAGATCAGCGTCGGCCTGTTCATGTTCCTTTGGTTCCGGGCTACGTTCCCGCGCTACCGCTATGACCAGATCATGCGCTTGGGCTGGAAGGCACTCATCCCCGTGACGCTCGTGTGGATCGGGGTGGAAATGGTGCTCTCCGTGTACAAGATCGGCCCCTGGTCGCATTGAAGAGGCGAGGCAATGGCTCTCAATCCGTTCAAGACGTTTCTCCTGCCCGAGTTGCTCAAAGGCATGAGCGTCACCGCGCGTACCTTCTTCAGCCGTAAGTACACGCTGAACTATCCTGAGGAGAAGACTCCGCAGTCGCCGCGCTTCCGCGGATTGCATGCGCAGCGCCGCTATGCGAACGGGGAGGAGCGTTGCATTGCCTGCAAGCTCTGCGAGGCTGTCTGCCCCGCCGTTTGCATCACCATCGATTCCGAAGTAGCGGCGGACGGTACACGCCGCACGACGCGCTACGACATCGACCTGTTCAAGTGCATCTACTGCGGCTTCTGCGAAGAAGCCTGCCCTGTGGATGCGATCGTGCTGACGCGCATCCACGAGTACCACATGGAGCACCGCGGCGAGAACATCATGAGCAAGGACAAGCTGCTTGCCGTGGGTGAGCGCTACGAAGCCATGATCGCGACCGATAAAGCCGCTGATGCGCCGTACCGGTAAGAAACAGGGTCATGGATATCAACGGAGACTTCCTTTCCGGCGCGCCGTATGCCGCTGAGCCTACGGGCTGCGCCGCTTCGGGCGATGCCCATGAGTCCTGCGCCCGGCGCATGAGGGATAGCACGTGTTAATCGAAGTTCTGTTTTATGTGTTCGGGACCATTCTGGTCGCCGCGGCGCTCGGCGTGATCGTGTCGCGCAACCCGGTGTATTCGGCGTTGTCGCTCGTCCTGTGCTTCGTCACGTCGGCGGCGATATGGCTGCTGGTCGAGGCGGAATTTCTGGCGGTCGTGCTCGTGCTCGTCTACGTGGGCGCGGTCATGGTGCTCTTCCTGTTTGTCGTGATGATGCTGGATGTGAATCTCGAGCAGCTGCGCGAAGGCTTCACGCGCTTCGCATGGCTGGGATGGCTCACGGCCCTCGCGGTCATCGTCGAGATCGTCGGTGTGGTGTGGGCGCGTGGCGGGCTCGGCATCGACGCTTCGAAGGGCGGGTCGGCCCTGCCGGCCGACTACAGCAACACTCTGGAGCTGGGGCGCGTGATGTACACGAAGTATGTGTACCCCTTCGAGCTTGCGGCCGTGCTGCTGCTGGTCGCGATCGTGGCGGCTATCGCCCTGACGATGCGTAAGCGTCCCGGACATAAAGTGCAGGACATCTCCAAGCAGGTGGCCGTGAATGCCAGGGACCGCGTGCGCATCGTGAAGATGGAGTCGGAGAAGCGCTCATGATTACGCTTGCGCACCTGCTGACGCTGTCGGGCATTCTGTTCGCGCTGTCCGTCGCCGGCATCTTCCTCAACCGCAAGAACGTCATTCTGCTGCTGATGTGCGTCGAGCTGCTGCTGCTCGCCGCCAATTTCAATTTCATCGCGTTCTCCCGCTACCTCGGGGACATCAACGGGCAGGTCTTCGTGTTCTTCGTCCTGACCGTTGCGGCCGCGGAGTCGGCGATCGGGCTCGCGATCCTCGTGGTGCTGTTCCGTGAGCGGCGCAGCATCAATGTCGATGACCTGAATACCTTGCGGGGCTGAGTGCGAACATGAATCCGACTCTGCTGATCGCAATCCCTCTGTTGCCGCTGCTGGCGGCCATCCTGGCCGGTCTTTTCGGGCGGGTGATCGGGCGCGCCGGTGCGCACACCGTCACCATCGCGGGTGTCGCCATTGCCTGCGCGCTGTCGATCCATGTGCTGAAGCAGCTCACCTTGGACGGGGTGCCGACGTACAACGCTTCCGTATATACCTGGCTCATCAGCGACGGCATGCACATGGATGTGGGGTTCCTCGTGGACCGCCTGACGGCACTGATGATGGTCGTCGTCACGTTCGTGTCGCTGTGCGTGCATGTCTACACGATCGGATACATGCACGACGATCCGGGCTACCAGCGTTTCTTCAGCTACATCTCGCTGTTCACCTTCTCGATGCTCATGCTCGTGATGGCGAACAACTTCATGCAGCTGTTCTTCGGCTGGGAGGCGGTGGGCGTCGTCTCGTACCTGCTGATCGGGTTCTGGTACACGCGGCCGAGCGCGATCTTCGCGAACATGAAGGCGTTCCTCGTCAACCGCATCGGTGACTTCGGCTTCGTTCTCGGTATCGCGGGCATCGCTTACTACACGAACTCGCTCAGCTACTCCGATGCGTTCGCCGCGGCACCGAAGATGGCGCAGGCCTTGCTGCCGATGACTTCCACGTCGAGCGTGGAAGCGCTCACGCTGATCTGCATCTGCCTCTTCATCGGCGCAATGGGCAAATCCGCGCAGGTTCCCCTGCACGTGTGGTTGCCGGACTCGATGGAAGGCCCGACTCCGATCTCCGCGCTCATCCATGCGGCGACGATGGTGACCGCGGGCATTTTCATGGTCGCCCGCATGTCGCCGCTGTTCGAGCATTCGGAGACTGCGCTGTCCTACGTGCTCGTCATCGGGGCGACAACGGCGTTCTTCATGGGTCTGCTGGGTATCGTGAACAACGACATCAAGCGGGTCATAGCGTATTCGACGCTTTCGCAGCTGGGCTATATGACCGTGGCGCTGGGCGTGTCGGCCTATAGTGCCGCCATCTTCCATCTGATGACGCATGCGTTCTTCAAGGCGCTGCTGTTCCTTGCCGCGGGCTCCGTCATCATCGGCATGCATCATGAGCAGGACATGCGCAAGATGGGCGGACTTGCGAAATACATGCCGATCACGGCGCTCACGAGTTGGATCGGTGCGTTGGCCCTGATCGGCACCCCGTTCTTTTCCGGCTTCTACTCTAAGGACGCCATCATCGAGGCCGTGGGTGAGTCACACCGGTGGGGGGCGACTTACGCTTATTACTGCGTACTCGGGGGCGTTTTCGTCACCGCGCTGTATACCTTCCGGATGATCTTCATGACGTTTCATGGGCCGGAGCGGTTCCGGCAGGCCCAGGGGCATGCGTCCGCGGGTGAAACAGTCGGTCACGAAGAGGAGGAGGAGAAGCCAAGCGCACATGGCGCGCAGCCGGCGCAACTCCATGGTCACGATGCCGCCCACGCGCCCGCCCTGACGGACAGCCATCATGCCCACCACGCGACTCGCGACAGTCACGGGCATGGCGACGACCACGCGCACGGCGGTACACCGCATGAGAGTCCGGCCGTCGTGACGATTCCGCTGATCGCCCTGGCGATCCCCTCGTTGCTGATCGGCTTCCTGACCGTCGGCTCCGTGCTGTTCGGCAACTTCTTTGGCGATGCGATTCAGGTTCTCGAGCACAACAACGTGGTCGCCGAGATTGGCCGTGAGTTTCATGGGCCACTGGAGTTCGCATTGCATGGCTTCGTCTCGCCGCCGTTCTGGTTTGCATTGGCGGGCGTCGTTACGGCCTGGGTATTCTTCTTGTGGAAGCCGTCGCTGGCAGAGCGTGCAGGGCAGTCGTTGAACTGGCTGCGGCGGCTACTGGTGGAGAAGTACTACTTCGACTGGTTCAA
>JAQGOC010000022.1 GCA_028293805.1 Gammaproteobacteria bacterium | reverse complement strand
TTCGGCTCGGACGCGAACGATATCGGCTCGGTTGCACTCGTGCCGCTGGGCGACAAGGGAACCATTGGACTGCTCGCGCTCGGCAGCACGGACCGTGATCGCTTTCACCCTGGCATGAGCACGGAGTTTCTCGCGCGTATGGCGGACCTGATCGCAGACTCGCTGAGCGCCGCGCGCGGCCGCTGAAGAGCGCTGGGAAGAGGCGCGATGCTTCCGGCGGCGCTCGAGTGGGTGACCCGATTCCGTCGGTACATGAGCTCAGAGCGGCGGCTGTCCGCGCATACGGACTCCAACTACGCGCGTGACCTCGCGGCTTTGGTGAAGTACTGCGACCGAATGGGGCTCGAAGACTGGAGCGCGGTAGATCACCAGCACGTCCGGACCTTTGCGGCGCATTCCCATGCCGGTGGCCTCTCTCCACGCAGCGTGCAGAGGCGGCTCTCCGCGGTGCGAAGCTTCTATGAATTCCTGATTCGGGAAAATTCGCAGCCGTCCGCTGCCACCTCTCCCGGCGAAGCTGCACCGACGAGCGGGATCAGGCGCAATCCGGCCCACGATGTGCGTGCCCCGAAAGCTGCCAGGCGCCTGCCGGAGACGCTCGACGCGGACCAGATGGCGCGGCTTCTCGAGATCCCTCCGGGGGATGCGTTCGTCACCCGCGATCGGGCCATCATGGAGCTGCTGTATTCCTCCGGTCTGAGGCTTGCCGAGCTCGTGAGCCTCGACGTGGGCAGCCTCGACCTCGTGGATCGCATGGTCCGGGTGCTGGGCAAAGGCCAGAAGGCCCGCATCGTTCCGGTCGGGACCGTAGCGGTCGATGTGCTCAGGAAATGGCTGCAGGAGCGGGCGGCGCTTGCCAAGCCGGACGAAACCGCATTGTTCGTGGGACGCGGCGGGAAGCGGCTCGGTCCCAGGGCCGTGCAGACCCGCGTGGGTCAATGGGCGCGCCGGCAAGGCCTGAGCATGCACGTGTATCCGCATCTGTTTCGCCACTCATTCGCATCGCACCTCCTCGAGTCCAGCGGTGAGCTGCGCGGTGTGCAGGAACTGCTCGGGCATGCCGACATCTCCACCACCCAGATCTATACCCACCTTGACTTCCAGCACCTGGCCCGCACTTACGACAGAGCTCACCCCCGGGCACGCAGGAAGGCGTGAGCGGCTTTGCGAACCGGCCGGCCTCGCTGCGGCCGCCCGCATCGAGCCCGAGCGATCATTCGAGCCTTCGTTCGCAACGCGGGAGCGCGGCTCGAGGCCAGGAGCAACATGACCGACAAGTTCCAGTTCAACCCCCACGGCACGACCATTCTCGCCGTCCGTCGCAACGGCGCACTCGCCATGGGTGGCGATGGCCAGGTGACACTGGGCAATACCGTCATGAAGGGCAACGCGCGCAAGGTGCGCCGCCTGTACAACGACAAGGTGCTCGCGGGCTTTGCCGGCGGCACGGCCGATGCGTTTACGCTTTTCGAGCGCTTCGAAGGCAAGCTCGAGAAGTATGGAAATCTCACGCGCGCGGCGATCGAGCTCGCGAAGGACTGGCGCTCGGATCGCTACCTGCGGCGGCTGGAAGCCTTGCTGCTCGTGGGTGAGCCGGAGAAGCTGTTCGTCATCTCGGGCAACGGCGACGTGATCGAGCCCGATCACGACGTCGCGGCGATCGGTTCGGGCGGCCCGTTTGCGCAGGCCGCGGCCCGCGCGCTGGTGGAAGGCTCCGAGCTCGACGCGCGCAGCATCGTGGAGCGCTCGCTGAACATCGCCGCCGACATCTGCATCTATACCAACCGTAACCTCATCATCGACGAACTGAAGCAGGCCCCGGCCTGAAGGGCCTCGAATCCGCCATGTCATCCTCGCTCACACCCCGCGAAATCGTTCAGGAGCTCGACAAGCACATCATCGGCCAGGACGCCGCCAAGCGCGCCGTCGCGATTGCGCTGCGCAACCGCTGGCGCCGCATGCAGGTGAATGAGCCGCTGCGCCAGGAGATCACTCCGAAGAACATCCTGATGATCGGCCCGACCGGTGTCGGCAAGACGGAGATCGCACGCCGGCTCGCGAAGCTGGCCAACGCGCCCTTCGTGAAGGTCGAAGCCACGAAATTCACCGAGGTCGGTTATGTCGGCCGCGACGTCGATTCCATCGTGAAGGAGTTGGCGGACGTAGCGGTGAAGATGATGCGCGAACAGGAAGTGGAGAAAGTGCGCCAGCGCGCGCAGGAAGCGGCGGAAGAGCGCGTGCTCGACGCGCTGCTGCCGAAGCCGCGCATGATGGGCTTCTCCACTGATGAGCCCGCGCAGCCGCGGGACGCCGAGACCCGGCAGAAGTTTCGCAAGATGCTGCGCGAAAACGAGCTCGCCGACCGCGAGATCGAGATTGAGCTGCGCTCGGTGCCGATGGGTGTCGAGATCATGGCTCCGCCGGGCATGGAAGAGATGCAGCAGCAGTTGCAATCCATGTTCGCGAACCTCGGCGGCAACCGCACGCGCACGCGCAAGGTGCGCGTGAAAGAGGCGCTGGCGCTGCTCACGGACGAGGAGGCCGGAAAGCTCATCAACGAAGACGAGTTGAAGATCCGCGCTCTGGCGAACGCCGAACAGAACGGCATAGTCTTCATCGACGAGATCGACAAGGTGACCCGCCGGCAGGAGACGCATGGAGCGGATGTCTCGCGCGAAGGTGTGCAGCGCGACCTGTTGCCCCTGATTGAAGGCTCCACGGTGGCGACGAAGTACGGCACCATCAAGACGGATCACGTCCTGTTCATCGCCTCCGGCGCGTTCAGCCTCTCGAAGCCCTCCGATCTGATTCCGGAACTGCAGGGGCGTCTGCCGATTCGCGTGGAGCTCGAGTCCCTCAAGGTCGGGGACTTCGTGCGCATTCTTACGGAGCCCGACGCATCGCTCACTGCGCAGTACCGGGCTCTAATGGCTACCGAGGGTGTGCCCGTCGACTTTTTGCCGGACGGCGTCCGGCGCATCGCCGAGATTGCGTTCCACGTGAATGAGCGGACCGAAAATATCGGCGCCCGGCGTCTGCATACGGTCATGGAGCGGCTGTTGGAAACCGTGTCATACGGCGCCGCGGAACAGGACGGCAAGTCCGTCACCGTCGATGCGAAATACGTCGACGACAACCTCGGCAACCTCGTGAAGGATGAGGATCTGAGTCGCTACATTCTGTAGCGGCGCCCGGTTCGGACGTGCGGCTGCCTAGATCCTGAACCGATCGCGCAGCTCGCCTGCCATGCGCCGGCTCACCTGCAGCGGCGCTTCGCAGCCGCGCAGCCTCACGAAGTACTGCCCTTCGGCATTGCGCTCGATGCGTTCGAGGTAGCGGACGCTCACGAGAGCGTTGCGGTGGATCCGCACGAAGGCGGAATCGAACTCGTCTTCGAGCGCGCGCAGCGAATCCTCGATCAGATCCTCGCCCTTCAGATGACGCACCGTCGTGTACTTCTGCTCCGCAAAGAAGAACTGCACCTCCTCGAGCGGAATGAGGCGCAGGCCTTCACGGTGGCGCGCCGCTATGTGCGTGCGCCGCTTGTCATTGTTGGCTGCCGCGATCTTCTGCAGCTGCGGACGTGTCAGCCGTCCGGCCCGCGCCAGCGCGGCGGCGAGCTTTTCCTTGCGGATGGGCTTGAGCAGATAGCCGATCGCATGCGCATCGAAAGCATTGACCGCGTACTCGTCGAAGGCCGTGGTGAAGATGACTGCCGGAGGCTCCTCGAGTGTATTCAAGTGCCGCGCCGCCTCGATACCGTCCATTCCGGGCATCCGCACGTCGAGCAGGACCACGTCCGGCGCGAGCTCATGCGTTCGCGCCAGGGACTGTTGGCCGTTGACGGCTTCCCCTACGACTTCGACGTCCGGGATTTCGACGAGCAGGCTCCGGAGCCGCTCGCGTGCCGGCGGCTCGTCATCGACTATCAGCACCTTCAGTGTCGTCACGTCGTCAACATCTCGCGGTCCTCGATGTAGGGGAAGCGCAGCGTGACGATGTACTCGGAATCGAAGCGTCCCGATTTGACCAGTGCGCGCTCCCCGTACATCAATGCCAGGCGCTCGCGGATGTTGGCGAGCGCGAGTTGATTGCCCTCGCGCCCGCTGTTCGGCTGGCTTACGGGGTTGCGCACGACGATGGTAATGAGACGGCCCGTGATGTCGCCCGTCACCGTGACTGTCCCGCCTTCGGGCCGCGGCTCGATGCCGTGATAGATTGCATTCTCGAGCAACGGCTGCAGCAGCAGGCCCGGCACGAGCGCGTCGCGGGGCAGTGGATCGATCTTCCAGTCGACCTGCAGCCGCTCGCCCAGGCGTAATTTCTCGATGCGCTGGTAGATGTGGGCCACATCCAGCTCCTCTTCGAGCAGGATGACATTGCGTTGCTCGCTGAGGTTGGCGCGGAATAGATCCGCGAGGTCCTGCACCGCAGCCTCCGCCAGGGCCGGGTTGGAGCGCGTGAGCGAGGCGATCGTGTTCATGCTGTTGTAAAGAAAATGCGGCCGGATGCGCGCCTGCAGTGCATGGACGCGGGCTGTTGCCTGCATCTCGACATTGCGGCGCCACTCGTGCGTCACGAAGAAGTAACGAAGCGCCAGCCCCGTAATGACCAGGCCGATCGAGACGTTACGCAACAGAAACATCCCTGCCGAGGGCGGAAACAAGCCTGCCGCGCCCGCATCGGCGATGGCCGCCGTGCGCCCTACGAAGAAGACGCAGCTCGACACTCCAGCGATGACTACGGCAATCAACGCAAGCGCCGCAGCCGATCCTAGGGCAACGGTGAGTCGCGCGAGTCGTTTACGGACGAGACACAGCAGCCCCGCTCCGGTGAGACCTATCCAAAGCAGGAAAAGCGACGTACGGGCGAGATCGGCCCAGAAGTCCACGACGGCGCTCTGATGCGCGAGCGTCAGAACGATGGCCGTCAGTTCGACGATGAGGACTATGACGAGCGCCGCGCGCGACGTGCAGAAGTCCGGAAGGTAGAAAGAATGATCGGCGCCGCCGGCGGCGTCGGTTTTCATGCGTCCCCGGAAGCCTGTCTGACCAACGGGCGCCGGCCAAGGCGTGTCACTGGATGTCGTGGCTGGCTTGGTGAGTGGCGTCGAACAACTCGGCCTTGAGCCGGAAGGTCGACGAGATATCCTCGTCACCGTAGCCGCGGGCTACGAGCTCCGCGTAATCGCCGAGCATGCGCTCGACGACGGGGAGAGCCACCCCGAAGCGGGCAGCCATGTCGCGGCAGATGGTCAGATCCTTCGCATGCAGCCGCACCCGGAAGCCGGCAGGGAAGGTGCCGCGAACCATGTTCGGCGCGCGATGCACGAAGTACCAGCTCGAGCCCGCGCCCTTGCCCAACGTGTCCACCAGCTTCTCCAGCGGCAGCCCCTGCGCGCGTGCGAACGCCATCGCTTCGGAAATCGCCTCGATGATGCCGGCGCACATGATCTGGTTCGTGGCTTTGGCGGCCTGGCCACTGCCGGTCGGGCCAAAGTGCGTAATCGCCTTGCCCAGGGCCGCCAGGATGGGCTGGGCACGCTCGAATGCCTCCTCTTTGCCGCCAACCATGATGGCCAGCGTCGCATCCCGGGCGCCCTCGGTTCCCCCGCTCACGGGGCAATCCAGAAATTCCACGCCATGAGGTCGCAGAA
Organism: Gammaproteobacteria bacterium; assembly: GCA_028293805.1. Lineage (GTDB taxonomy): Bacteria > Pseudomonadota > Gammaproteobacteria > Steroidobacterales > Steroidobacteraceae > 13-2-20CM-66-19. The sequence continues at coordinate 2,419 of JAQGOC010000022.1, read as the reverse complement.
GCTCGGCCGACTTCCGGGCAGTCTCTGCGCCGACCGTCGAGCTGTCGAGGACGAGCGCGCCGGATCGCAGGCTCGGGGCAAGCGCCCGTACCACTTCCAGCACGTCGGCATCAGCCGAGACACAGGTGACGACTGCATCGACGTCCGATGCAAGGGCTGCGAGAGTCGGGGGCGCTTCCACGTTCAATTCGGCCGCAAGTGCCCGCGCCTTCTCACCCGTGCGGTTCCAGACCGCGGTGAGAAGCCCGGCTCGATGAAGATTGCGGGCCATGTGCATGCCCATGGCTCCCAGCCCAACAAAGCCCACGCGCATGATTCTATCGTCCACGGTCGGGCGACCAGAGCGGCCGCCCCGCGACTATAGAAGAGAGCCGGGGAGAAGCCTACTGTCCGACGAGAGCTCGCCTTACTGCGACTGCGACGCCGGTGCGCTGCCGCACGAATCCTGAACGTCGTTACGCACCTGGAGCCGATAGGCGTCCGCGTCAGCGTCCGACATGTACTCGCGTTCCCCGTCCTTGGCCTTGGAGGGTTTGTAGATGCGCCGTGCCTGGATTGCCTGTTCGTAGCGAACTTTGGCTTCTTTGCATTGCACTTCGCGCGCCTTGGCAACGTCCTGCTTCACGGCTTGGACGGAGGTTTGCTGCTGCAACTGGGCCGAGGCGCGCTGGGACGATGCCGCGATCTTGCTCTGCTCCGTAGCGCGCGATCCCATGCCTGAATCGGGGCCCGGCGGGTGAGGCTTGCTGGACTTGATGAGCTCCGATCCGGGCACCCAGCGGTCGCTGTAGTGCGCTTCGCCATGGTCGTCCACCCAGCGGTAAACGTCCGCGCGCGCAATGCCGCAGCTTCCGGCGAGTATCAGGCTGGTGACGGCTAAAAATCGCAACATAAAGAAGGCCTCCCCGCCGTCAGTATCGCCGCTCCCGCCCCCCGCTACCTTTGAAGTCCGTCACACCCGTGGGATGGCGCTGTGCGGCCAGGTCACACGATGCAAATAACAAACCCCGGTCCGCCATGGGCGAACCGGGGTTTGAGGTACCGACTTCTTTCGACTGCGTTACCGCTCGGACCCTACATGTCGTAGGCACGCTCGCCGTGCGAGGAGATATCCAGTCCCTCGCGCTCTTCTTCCTCCGTCACGCGGACGCCGACGACCAGCTTGACGATGTAGAAGCCGACGAACGCCACAACCGCCGTCCAGACGAACACGATTGCGACGGCCTTCGCCTGGATCAGGAGCTGGGGCCAGATGCCGGGGTAACCGGTCGTGCCCTTCACCCAATCGACGGTCTGGCCGGGGCCGCCGAGCGACGGGGCATTGAAGATGCCGGTCATCAGGGCGCCGAAGATGCCTCCGAGGGCATGTACGCCGAACACATCCAGGGAATCGTCGGCCTTGATCATCTTCTTGAGGCCGGTAACGCCCCAGAGGCAGACGACGCCAACGCCGATTCCGATTACGAACGCACCGGGAATCCCGACGTTGCCCGCGGCAGGCGTGATCGCTACTAGCCCCGCCACCGCACCGGACGCGGCGCCCAGCATCGAGGGCTTACCTTTGATGAGCCACTCGCAGCCCATCCACGACAGCACCGCGCAGGCCGTGGCGAGATAGGTGTTCATGAACGCGAGAGCGGCAGAGCCGTTCGCTTCGAGGGCGGAACCCGCGTTGAACCCGAACCAGCCGAACCACAGGAGCGAGGCGCCGATCATAGTCATTGTCAGGCTGTGCGGGGGCATGGGCTCTTTGCCGAACCCGATGCGCTTGCCCAGGACGATCGCGCCTACGAGGCCTGCGACCCCGGCATTGATATGCACCACGGTGCCGCCTGCAAAATCCAGCGCGCCCATTTGCCAGATGTAGCCGGCAGTGGCGTTCACCGCATCGACCTTGTCCGCCGACGTGTACGCATCAGGGCCCGCCCAGAACCAAACCATGTGCGCAATTGGGATGTAACTGAACGTAAACCAGATCACGAGAAACAACAGTACGCCCGAGAACTTGATGCGCTCGACGATCGAACCGAGGATGAGGCAACAGGTGATCGCGGCGAACGTGGCCTGGAAGCCGACGTACACGAGCTCGTACATGGGGACGCCCTTGCTGAAGGTCGCCGCCATCGAGTAGCTGCCCGTAGCCGGATCGAACGTTCCGTTGAGGAACAGCCGACTCAGGCCTCCGAAGAACGCGTTGCCCTCCGTGAAGGCCAGCGAGTAACCGTAGACGCACCACAGCACTGTGATAAGCGAAAAACCAACAAATACCTGCATGAGCACCGAGAGCATGTTCTTCGTGCGGACGAGGCCGCCATAGAACAGTGCCAGTGCGGGCACGGACATCAGCAGCACGAGTGCGGTGGAAGTAAGCATCCACGCCGTGTCGCCCTTGTTGGGGACGGGCGCATCGGCCGCCCAG
>JAQGOC010000011.1 GCA_028293805.1 Gammaproteobacteria bacterium | reverse complement strand
CGTTGCCGATGATCGAGGCGCTCACGTTGGCGATCGAGCCGGGCTCGAACAGATCCAGATCGTAGGCGATATACGCGAAGTACTGCCCGGGAGAGCCGGGAACGGGATCGACCTTGTAGGCCTTGGCGCGATAGCGGTCGCACGCAGTCAGCCGATCGGTCCACACGACGGTCCAGGTGGCCGTCGAGGATTCGCCGGCCACCGCGGCCGCCGCCTCCTGCGCCTCCACGCCCTCCTGGGGCGTGATGCGGAACATCGCCAGAATGTCGGTGTCTTTCGGAACGTAATCGGAGTCCCAGTACCCCATCTGGGCGTACTTGAGCACTCCGGCCTTGTAGCGCGCGGCACCGGTCTTGGCGGTAACGCGCTCATCGGTGGCTTTCATACCTTATCCCCTTGGCTCGAACGGCGGATCGCGTGTGAGGATCGTCGCGCTTGCTTCTCATTAGGTCTAGTTAGATATTGTTCGCCTCTCCATAAGGTTTACCTTATCCATGCGTAACGTGACTTTGCGGCAGATGAGGGTTTTCGCGGCGGTCGCGCGGCATTTATCGTTCACGCGGGCCGCCCGCGAGCTGCACCTGACACAGCCCGCCGTATCACAGCAGGTGAAGCTCCTCGAGCAGGAGATCGGACTCCCCCTGTTCGAGCAGATCGGTCGCAAGGTGCACCTCGCGCCCGCCGGCGCCGAACTGCTGCGCTACACCGACCAGGCGATGGAGCTCCTGCGGGAAGCCGGAGAGTCCCTCTCGGCGATGCGGGGCTTGAAGCGCGGCGTGCTGAAGCTGGGCGCGGTGAGCACCGCGAAGTACTTTGCGCCCTCGCTATTGTCGGCTTTCACGCCCGCCTACCCTGAAGTGACGATCAAGTTCGCCGTGGGCAACCGCGAAGAAATCATCAAGCAGCTCGCGGCCAACGACATCGATCTCGTGATCATGGGACGGCCGCCACGGGAGCTCGAGACGCTCGCCGAGCCGTTCGCGAAGCATCCGCTCGTGCTCATCGCATCACCCACTCATCCCCTCTCCAGCAAGCGGCGCATCCAACTCAAGCAACTCGCGACGGAGCACTTTCTGATTCGCGAGGAAGGCTCCGGCACGCGTGCCTCGATGGAGCGCGTGTTCCGGGACCGCGGTGTCCCCTTTCGGGCCTCGATGGAGGTGAGCAGCAACGAGACCATCAAACAGGCGGTAATGGCCGACATGGGCATCAGCTTCATCTCCTCGCACACGGTCGGGCTCGAGCTTGCGGCCGGGAAACTCGTCATTCTCGACGTCGTCGGGCTGCCCATCATCCGCGACTGGTATGTTATCCATCTGCGCGATAAGCGGCTGGCGCCGATCCCTGCCGCGTTCCGTGCGTTCCTGCTGGAGCACGGGGCCAGGATCATCCAGAAAGCCGTCGGAGACCTACCGCGGGCGCGGCGGTGAGCGGCGGATGGCAAGACCTATGAAAGTGGCATTGCTCGGTTGGATTTCGCTGTGCGCCGCGATGTTTTGCGTCACCGGGCCGGCTCGCGCCGCCACCCGGCAGTTCACCATCGCTCAAGCCGAAGTGCGTCTCGATGTCGACGACACCGCCTTTCATGCTGGCGGCGACCCGGTCGTTGCGTGGGTAAAGCGCTCGGCGGAAATCGTGTCGCGCTACTACGGCCGGTTTCCAACATCGACACTGCGCATCCAGGTTGTCCCGGAAGAAGGTGACGGCGTGCGGAGCGGGAAAACCTGGGGGCGCGACGGCGGCTTCATTCGTGTGCAGGTGGGCCGGGACGTCACCGATGTACAACTGCATAACGACTGGGTGCTCGTGCACGAGATGACTCATCTGGCCCTCCCGGAGGTCGGCGAGGATCATGCCTGGCTATCGGAGGGGCTCGCGGTCTATATCGAGGGAGTCGCCCGGGTGCAGGCTGGCAACCGTACGCAGCCGGACGTCTGGTCCGAAGAGATCCGTTCGATGCCGCGCGGATTGCCGCAACCCGGCGACCGGGGCCTCGACCATACGCATACCTGGGGCCGGACCTATTGGGGCGGCGCGATGTTCTGCCTGCTGGCCGACGTTGAAATTCGTAGCCGCACTCGAAACCAGTTCGGTTTGCAGGACGCGGTTCGCGCCATTACGCGAGCCAGCGGCGGCCTTGTCTCGGAATGGCCCATCGAGCGAGTCTTGAAAACCGGCGATGCCGCCGTCGGTGTTACCGTGCTCGAGGATCTATATGCGCAAATGAGAGACGCACCCGTAACACCGGACCTCATGGCATTGTGGCGTAAGTTAGGCGTCGAGCCCGACGGCTCCACAGTGCGTCTGAGCGATGACGCGCCCCTCGCTGAGGTGCGGCATTCGATCATGCAAGCGCCGCTTTCCCGGTCATAACCGCTCGGTCACGAATCGCGCCATCTGGATCTGTCAATAAGCGCGGTTTTCCGCCGTTAACTGTCTCTCGCCCAGCTCATTGCGGAGAGAAGAAGGTCGTCATCACGGCGGTGACCGCCAGAACGGCGGCGATGAGCACGTATTCCGAGACCGTGGAGCGGCGGAATCCGCGGGCGGCCTGAAGATCCCCACGCTCTATGGCCGGTCCGAAGCGCCACTTGTTGAGAGCGGCCAAACCCAGTAGCACCGCGAAGAGTACGACTTTTGCAATCAGGATCTCTCCATACGGCTGCAGGAGCGCGGCGCGGTTCGGCAGCAGGAGAGCAGCCATGGCCAGTCCCGCCACGAGGATCAGAGGAACCAGCCAGACCGCGGCGGCCGAAAACAGGGCAATGATCCGTGCCATCCGGTCCCGGGACTCCCGCAGAGTCACCAGGCACAAGGGCCACAGGGCGCCGAACCAGAATGCGACGATGAGCAGGTGAGCCAACAGCAAAGGCGCCAACAGCCAGCGCCGCGCATCGCTGGCGGTATGACCTGTCAGAGTGAAGGACACCGCCACGAGCACCGCGCCAGTCACGCCCACGATGGTAAAACCACGGGCCGAAGAGCGTCCGAAGGCGAGCGGACGTGGTTTCCGGACGGGAGAGGTAAAGAACCGATCGGCAGCGAGTCGGCCCGGCGCGGCTCGCATGCCGGCGACGATCAGCAGAAGGCCTAGAATACGTACCGCGAACGACCCTCCCGTAGTCGACGCCCAGGCCATCCCTTGCAGGGAAGCGTCGAACACGCCAGACATGTCCCCAGCCATGCGCGCGGACTCGAGCGCATACTGAGCGGCGGCCGCGAGAATCGCCGCCAGCGCGGTCCACCTGGCCAGCGTGCGAATACCTGTTAGGGATACCGTCAGCGCGGGCCCGAACGCAGCGGCAAAAAACACGGCCCCGGCTGCCTGAAGCTGCAGGACGAAACTCAGCGCCCGCAGGATGACGGACAGAATGTCGGGCATCACGCGCCTTTACTGTTCTTTCGGCGCAGTCGCGGCCGACACCGTGAAGCGCAGCTCGCCGGGAACGATGTGGCTGTCATCCCCTATCACCCGCCAGCTCAACACGTAATTGCCGGGTCCCAGTGGGGGCAGCGGGACCGAGATCTGACGGGCTGATTGGGCCGCGAGCGGGCCAATCTTGAGCTTCGGACCATCACCTTTCCGGATCCAGCACGCCGTCAAGTGCGCGGGCTCCGAGAAGCTCAGCATGACGTTGGCAGGTGACGCGGCAACCACTCCGCCGTCGGCGGGAACCGCCTTTTGCAGATGCGCATGCGCTGTCGCCACTGCGGTCGCAAGCGACAAGGCCAGTGCAGACAGAATCTTCATGGATTTCATACTACTTCCTTCGCAACGAATCATCAGGCTAAAACCAGATGCGCAGACCCGCAACGAACCGCACGTCAGCACTGCTCTCACCTGCAGCACGCACCAGCGCAGCTGTGCCCCCGAAGCGGCGCGACCATACCATTCCCAGATACGGCGCCAGCTCACGCCGTATCTCATACCGCAGCCGCAGGCTCAGCTCCAGGTCCGATAGACCCGACCCGATCAGCCGCTGCCGATCGGCCTTGCCGTAGAGATTGGCCTCCGCATAGGGCTGCAGGACGAGGCGTTGGGTCAACAAAAGGTCGTAATCGGCCTTCAGCCGGGCGGCCGTTCGGCCGTGCTCGCCGGCATAGAGCGTCGCTTCCACGTCCAACCAGTAGGGCGCCAGACCCTGGAGCCCGACCCCGAGCCAGGTGCGCGCCGGACCTTGGCCAAAGTCGCGCCGAATGCCCGCCTGCGCACTCCACCAGCGCGCTACGACGCGATCGACCAGAAGCTCGGCCCGAGCATCCCGCGTAATGCCATTGCCTCGCTCGCCCTCGGTCTTCAACCAGAGTTTGTTGTAATCGCCTCCGTACCATCCCTGCGCATCCCACGCGCCCTCGCCCGGGTTGCGCCATTCAAGGCGGTCGAGCATCACTTTGCCGAACCGATGCGTGTCGTCCATCTGCATCATTGACGCCATCTCCACATAAGACATGTCGTCCATCACCTGCTGTGGCGGATCAGGCGGTACGTGCTGCGCGGCAGACTCCGTCTGCGACTCTTCTGCACTGGCAGCCGATGCGATCAGATAGATGATGACGACCGCACACCAGGGTGCAATCCAGGTCTGCACGCTCACGACCGCGCTCCATCAGGCGTGGGTCGATCGACGTGCACCTCGCGGAACATCCCGGCTTCCATGTGAAACAGCAGGTGGCAGTGGTACGCCCAGCGACCGATCGCGTCGGCGGTGACCCGATAGCTGAGCCGCTGACCCGGCTGGACATTGATGGTGTGTTTACGAAACACAACCTCCCCATCCGGACCCTCCACTTCGCCCCACATGCCATGGAGGTGAATGGGATGGTTCATCATGCTGTCGTTAACGAGCACCAGGCGCAGGCGCTCGCCATAATTGAACTTGAGAGGGTCCGCTGCGGAGAACTTGCGGCCGTCGAAGGACCACACGAAACGCTGCATGTGGCCGGTCAGATGCAACACGATCTCGCGCCCTGCCGGACGCGAATCGATGGGGCCGCCGAGCGTATGCAGATCCGCGTAGGTCAGGACACGACGCCCGTTGTCGCGCAACCCGACTCCCGGATCGTCGAGCTCGCGACGCGGATCCATGGCAACCGAATCGACGTTGGGGCCGTAGGAAGTACCGCTTCCCATGTCCATGCCAGGCACGCCCGCCATGCTCCCCATTCCCATGTCCGCGGCGGCCAGCAGCGCTCGAGCATCCAACGAGGGGACTTCCGCTTGCATTCCTGGCTGCGGCGCCAACGTGCCGCGCGCATAACCGGAACGGTCGATGGACTGCGCGAATATGGTGTAGGCGCGGTCCTCGCGCGGCTCTACGATGACGTCGTACACCTCGCCGGCAGCAAGGCGAAACTCCTCCACGCTCACGGGCTCGATGTCCTGTCCATCCGCGGCCACGACAGTCAGCTGCAGCCCGGGAATGCGCACGTCGAAATAGCTCATGGAAGAGCCGTTGATGAAGCGCAAGCGGACTCGTTCACCCGGCTGAAACAGCCCGGTCCAATTGCCAGCCGGAGACGCGCCATTCATCAGATACGTGTAGGTGTGGCCGGACACGTCGGCGAGATCGGTCGGACTCATTCGCATCGAACCCCACAGGCGCCGCTCCGCGAGCGTCGGCTTCCAACCGTGCTTGCGCAAGTCATGGACGAAATCGACCGCAGTCCTTTGACCGAAGTTGAAATAGTCGCTCTGCAGTTTCAAGGTTCGATAGAGGTGCTCCGGGTTGGCGTCCGTCCAGTCCGACAGCAGCACGACATGCTCGCGATCGGCCGCATGGCGCTCGCCGCCACGCGGCTCAATCACGATCGGTCCATAGAGCCCGGTCTGCTCCTGGAAGCGCGAGTGGCTGTGATACCAGTAAGTGCCAGACTGGTTGAGCCGGAACCGATAGACAAAGGTTTCGCCGGGCGCAATGCCACCGAAGCTCAGGCCCGGAACGCCATCCATGTCGGATGGCACGAGTACCCCGTGCCAGTGAAGGGAAGTCGGCGTGGTGAGGCGATTCACGACCCGCACCGTGACCGTGTCCCCCTCACGCCAGCGCAACAGCGGCGCCGGCACCTGCCCGTTCACGGCGGTAGCGATGCGTCGTGCACCCGTGAAGTTTACCGCGAGGGTACCGACCTCGAGGTTGAACTCCGTACCGTACAACACGCCCCTGTCCACACCGCCCGAGGACTGCTGCGGAGGTGCAGTTGCCCAACCTGACTGGCGCACGCCGGCCGCCACCAGCACGCCCGACAGGCCGTGGACGAAGCGCCTCCGTGAAATGTTCGAGGGTGCCGGCCATACAGCCGGCCTGAAGCGAGATCGGTCCATCACATTCTCTGTCTCGATGCCGGCAGGCCGGCTGTGCCGTCGGCGCCAGGTGTCGGTTCATCGAATGAAAGTCGTTGCTTCCCGGCGCCGCGGGCCCGGCAGAGGCCGACCGAGTCCGAGGCGCTGCGTAGGGCCGGTGAAGTGGCCCGCGACGAGCTAGGCTATGGGAGGTCGAAAGTGCGTTTCAGCGTGTGCGCCGACGAAGCGCGCAGTGAAAGCAGGCCGCAACAGGCCAGCAGCCCGGACTGCTCGAGCCGTCAACACCTCGAGGGCCGCCGGGCTGTTGGCGCACTGGCATTGGCAACCAGTGGAGCGGCAACAATCGTGCTTATGAGCCGGTTGCGCGTGCAGGGGGCAATGTTCGGCCGCAACGCCGCCGTCGTGTATCGCACCGGGGTTCATGACCCCAGTCAATGCGATCTGCGAGGCACTTGGCTGCGCAGCGTCGGCCGCTCGCGCAACCGGGATCCGCAGCCCAATAGCCAGCTGAAAGGCCAGCAGGGCAAACAGAATACGGATGAGAGGTTGCGCACGCACGCAGGCAAGCGTACTCAATTCCCCCACGAATGTCGAAGCAACGCCTCGGGAGGCGCGCGCTGCGACCGTTGCCCTCCGGGCGGAAGGCAACGATCGGGCTACCCGTCAGCTCAATGCAGATGCGGGGTCCCGCCGGATTGCGGCTCGCCTTGTCCCGGCGACTGCGGCTGCCGCGACTTCAGCGTCGGCGGCTCCGCCCAGGGCTTCAACACTACTTTGATGCAGCTGTCCTGCTTGTCGCGGAACATCCGGTAGCCTTCCGGCGCCTGCTCTAGCGGCAGGCTGTGCGTCACGATGAAACTCGGATCGATCGCCCCCTGCTCTATAAGTGCCAGCAGGGGCGCAAGATAGCGTTGTACGTGCGTCTGTCCCGACTTGATGGTAAGGGCCCGGTTCACGATCGCACCGAACGGGACCTTGTCGATGAAGCCGCCGTAGACGCCGGGAATCGAAACCGTGCCGCCATTGCGGCACGCCCGGAGAGCCTCGCGCAGCGCCGGCGGCCGGTCGGACTCGAGCATGAGAGACTGCTTCACACGATCGTATGCACCGAACGCGCCGTGCGAATGTCCTTCCATGCCCACGGCATCGATGCACGCATCGGGTCCGCGGCCGCCCGTCATTTCCTCCAACGCCTCCGGCACATCCACCTGCTCGTAATCGAGCACCTCGGCACCCCAGTCGCTCGCCTTGCGCAGCCGTTCCGGAAACCGGTCGATCGCGATGACCCGGCCGGCACCCAACAGTTGCGCACTCTTGACGGCGAACAAGCCAACGGGGCCGCAGCCCCACACCGCCACCGTGTCACCCCGCTGGATCTGACATTGCTCGGCCGCCATGTAGCCGGTCGGGAAGACATCGGAAAGGAACAACACCTGCTCGTCCGTCAGGCCGCTCGGCACCTTGATCGGGCCCACATCGGCGAACGGGATACGTGCGTACTGCGCCTGCCCGCCCGCGTAGCCGCCGAGCAGATGCGAATAGCCGAACAGCCCGGCCGGCGAGTGGCCCCACATTTTCTCCGCCATCCAGGCATTCGGATTGGAATTCTCGCAAAGTGAATGCTGACTCTGCCCGCAGAAGAAACACGCGCCGCAGGCGATCGGAAAAGGGTTGACCACCCGATCGCCGACCTTCAGCTTGCGCACCTCGGCGCCGACCTCGACGACCTCCCCCATGAACTCGTGCCCGATGATGTCTCCTGCCAGCATGCCTGGAATGTAGCCACCGTAAATATGCAGGTCGGAGCCACAGATCGCGGTGGAGGTGATGCGAATGATCGCATCACGTGGATTGAGGATCTGTGGGTCGGGGACTTCCTCGACACGGAGCCGTTCTTTGCCGTACCAGACGTTCGCTTTCATAGGTTCTCCACCGCTGGTCAATTGCTGTTGGTCAAGCGCCACCGACGGGCCGCGCGTCCCATGATGCTGCGTCGTCCCGTGGGCTGCCCGCGTGTAGTGGCTATCTCGCCGGTTTCCAACAGCTGCTTGAAACGCCGCAGATCCTCTCTGACCTGCGATTGCGGATCCCGATGCAGCAGTTTGGCAAGGCCCGTGGTGAGCTGGCCGCCGACCGGGCTGTAGTGCATGCTGAGCCTGACGATCGTGCCGCGTCCGCGGGGGTCGGCCTCGAAGATCACCGAGCCGGCGTTCGGGACCTGCGCGCCCTCGAGAGTTCGCCATGCGAGCGCCGCACCCGGCCGATCCTCCGTGATCTCGCTGTCCCACTCCATGGTTGTGCCGCCGGGTCCCTTCACGATCCAGTGGAAGTGCTGCTCGTCCCGCGCCTGCACCGATTCGACGCTGTCCATGAACCGCGGCAGATTCTCGATGTTGCGCCAGAACTGGTAACACTCGTCCGGCGACCTGGTCGTGGCGATGCTCGTCTCGAAGTAGAGGTCGGTCGGCGCTGCGACACCCGACACGAGCGGATGTCCGGCGTGTCTTGTGAGATGGGCAGCCGCCAGGGCGTCGAGCGTCAGAACACCCGCAACCGTCACTAACGAGGCCGCCGCTCTGCCGCGACCGGAATTGCCGGGACGCAGCCCCGTAGCCAGCAGAGCGAGATCCATCACGTCTCCGATGACTCGCGACCAGAGCCACGGTGCGGGGTTGCGCTGGGTGAGAATGCCGGCTCCGGCAGCAATCTCCCGAATGCCGACGCCACGCACGACAGTGCGGCGGCCGCCATCAAGTCCGGTGAGTTGGGACAGGCTGCCTGGGGCGATCAGCGCAGCGGTGCCGAGAGCGATGCTGAACCAACCGAGTCCCTGCGCCAGAGCGAGCGCATCCAGGCTCGGAGGTTGACGGTTTCGCCGGTTACGACGTGCAGTCGGAATGTGCGGGCGGCTCTCGAATGAGTCCCCCGTGCGTTGTTGACGGCTTCGATCAAAGCCCTGCTGGGTGAATTCGGTTGCCATCGGCTCCTCCGGAAAGCGAGTGCGGGCCGCGAAACAGCGGCACGCACTCCATCAATCCGAAACAGACCGATAGGTTCCTTGAGAGGCGGGAAACTTCGAGCGTGAGCTTATGAGCTCAGTATGAGCCGGTACGGCGCTGCCCCGCGGGGCGGCCGCGACCCTGCGAATTGCCGCCACCCGAGGACGGACGGCCGTGTCTCGGATGATGACCGCCGGGCTGCGACGGCCGGGACGCATGTTGTCTCTGCGAATCGTGACGGCCACCACCCCCCTGTCTGAAGGGGCGCTCCGACCGCTCCGAGCGGTCAGCCGCCGCAGCAGCCGATCCAGGCGGCGGCGCGGTCACCGTATACGCGGGCAAGGCTGCCACGGGCAGCGAGCGCCGCAACACCCTTTCGATATCCCGCAACAGCGAGGTTTCATCCGGAGAAACCAGCGAAACGGCGAAGCCCGTGCCACCGGCACGCGCCGTGCGTCCGATACGATGCACGTAATCTTCCGGCACGTTCGGCAACTCGTAGTTCACCACGTGCGGCAGCTCTTTGATGTCGAGCCCGCGCGCAGCCACTTCGGTGGCGACCAGCGCAACCACCTTGTTGTCCTTGAAGTCCGCCAGCGCCCGCACGCGCGCGCCCTGGCTCTTGTTGCCATGGATCGCGGCAGAACGGATGCCGTTGGATTCGAGTTGCTGCGCCAGCCGGTTGGCGCCGTGTTTGGTACGTGTGAAGACCAGCACCTGGTGCCAGTTGCCGCTGTCTATGAGGTGCGCGAGCAGGTGCCGCTTGTGCTCTTTCGACACCCGGTAAACGGTCTGCTCGACACGGTCGGCCGTCGCATTGCGCGCCGCGACTTCGACGGTCACCGGATCACGCAGAAAGCGCTTGGCAAGCTCGCGGATATCCTCGGAATACGTCGCCGAGAACATGAGGTTCTGGCGCTGCGCGGGCAGCAGCTTGAGGATCCGACGCAGCGCGGGCATGAAGCCCATGTCGAGCATGCGATCGGCTTCGTCGAGCACGAAACACTGCACGCTGCGCAGGTCAACCGCGCGCTGCTCGGCAAGATCCAACAGCCGGCCCGGAGTGGCGACGAGCACGTCGCAGCCGGCCCGCAGGGAATCGATCTGCGGATTGATGCTGACCCCGCCGAACACGACGGAGGTGCGGGAGCCGACATACTTTCCGTAGGTGCGCGCGCTCTCCGCCACCTGAGCGGCGAGCTCTCGGGTGGGAGTCAGTACGAGCGCCCGCGGCGCGCGCCCGGCCTGCGCAGTCTGCGTGAGCCTCTGCAGGATGGGCAGTACGAATGCGGCGGTTTTACCGGTGCCGGTCTGCGCGCCAGCGATGAGATCGCGGCCCGAGAGCACGGCGGGAATCGCCTGGGATTGGATGGGACTGGGAGTGGTGTAGCCTTTTTCAGCTACAGCACGGAGCAGCTCGGGCTTGAGCCCGAGAACTTCAAATGACATGCAAGAACCTCTTAATCTGAAGCTCGCACGGCAGCGCCAGTGATTGGCTCCCCGACAGGCCCTGGGGACTTTCGGTGGACTTTGGCTGCGGCGGTCAGACGCGAGGCTTGTTAATAATGAATCGAAGTACGCCGGAAATGACAGACTGCGAGCGGAACAGGTGCTGACCGCGCACCTGTATATTCAGCTCCCGAACTGTACAGGCTTTGCGTTCGGCCGTCCAATCCCCACAAACTTCGCATATGGCACTCATCACACTTCTTGACGCACACCTCGCTTTTGGCGACCGACCCCTCCTCGATGGCGCCCAGTTCTCGGTAGAAGGAGGTGAGCGGCTTGGCCTCATCGGCCGCAACGGCACCGGAAAATCCTCGCTGCTGCGCATCATTGCCGGCCTCGGTCATCTAGATGACGGCGAGCTGCAGCAGCGTACCCGCCTGCGTGTGGCCTTTGTCGAGCAGGAGCCTGAGCTTCCTGCGGCCGAGACGCTGCGCGACAGCCTGTTGGAGCGCGCGAGCTCCGGCGCGGGCGCAAACGGCCTGGCACACGAACAGCTGCATGCCGACGAGCGTGAGCGCTGGCGCATGGAATCGCGTCTCACGGAATTCATGCATCGTTTCGAGCTCGATGAGGCAAGGTCGCCGGCGACGAGCTCCGGCGGCGAGCGCAAGCGGGCGGCACTGGCGCTGGCGCTCACGCTGCAACCCGATCTGCTGCTCCTCGATGAGCCCACCAATCATCTCGATATCGAGGGCATCGAGCGGCTCGAAGAGCTGCTGCTGAAAGTCCCGGCCGCTATCTTCATCACCCATGACCGGGCCTTTCTGGACCGGGTCACGAGCCGCATCATCGAGCTCGACCGCGGCGTCCTGCGGTCGTATCCGGGTAATTTTTCCGCTTACGAGGAGCGCAAGGAAAGCGAGCTGGCGGCCGAGGAAACGGTACGCCGGCGCTTCGACAAATTCTGGGCGCAGGATGAAGTCTGGATCCGCAAGGGGGTCGAGGCCCGCCGCACCCGCAACGAGGGGCGTGTCAAACGCCTCGAGCGGCTGCGCACGGAGCGCACCGAGCGGCTCGACCGCCTCGGCAACGTCAAGATCAGCCTCGACACGGGCGAACGCTCGGGCCAGCTCGTTGCCGAGCTCACGGATGTCACCAAGCGCTTTGGCGACAGGACCCTCATCGATGGATTATCGACGCGGATCATGCGCGGCGACCGGATCGGGCTCATCGGTCCCAACGGGGGGGGCAAGTCCACACTCATCCGCATGATCCTGGGAACCCTCGCACCGGATTCAGGCACGGTGAAGCTCGGCACCAACCTGCAGGTGGCGTACTTCGACCAGCTGCGCGAGCAGCTCGATCCGGAAGCGACGGTCGCCGAAACCATCAGTCCGGGATCCGACTGGGTGGAGATCGGCACCGAGCGCAAGCACATCATGAGTTACCTGGCCGACTTCCTGTTTCCGACGCAACGCGCCAAATCCCCGGTGAAAATGCTCTCCGGAGGCGAGCGCAACCGGCTGCTGCTGGCCCGCCTGTTCGCACGGCCCGCGAATCTCGTGGTGCTGGACGAGCCGACGAACGATCTGGACATCGAATCCCTCGAGCTGCTCGAGCAGAAGCTGCAGGACTACACGGGCACTCTCCTGTTGGTGAGTCACGACCGCCGCTTTCTCGACAATGTCGTCACCCAGACGCTCGCCGCGGAAGGCAACGGCCTCTGGCACGAATACGTCGGCGGCTACAGCGACTGGTTGAAACAGCGAACCACCCGGCCCGCCGCCGGCACGGGAGCTGCGAAAACCGCCCCGGCCAATCGCGACAAGTCCGTCACGACATCCGACAACAAGGTGCGCGTAAAACTCAGCTTCAAGGACCAGCGGGAGCTCGCCTCTTTACCGGTGGAGATCGAAGCGCTCGAACGTGAGCAGACAGAGCTCACCGCGCGCATGAGCACTCCCGATTATCACCGCCAGGGCGCGCAACAGGCGCGCACGGATGGCAAGAGGCTCGAAGAGATCGAGGCCCTGCTGCTCGCCAAGTTCGCGCGCTGGGAGAGCCTCGAGGAGCAGCAGCGCGGACGGCGCGTCGGATCTGCCTGACGCACCCGGCAGACACGTTTTGTTACGTTGTCTTACGGGCTTGGCGGGGCACCGCCATTGCGGCCGTCGCCGGCTTCGGAGAAGATCGAGGAACCAAAGGGGTGCCGGATTGTCTTGATGCAACGGCAAGGTCCTGGCTCCAGGCTCGACAGGGATTCACATGTCTCACAGCACACGACTCGCAGCCCCCGGCACCATCCTTATCGCGATCTGCGCCGCCTTCGCCGGCTGTTCGTCGCGGACCAATGTCGCGGCGACTGGCAGCACGCCGGCGGAATACCAGCACGTCTACATCACGGCTCAGGCCGTGTGGTTCAATTCGAGCGCCACCGCTTCCGCCGATGATTCGGGCTGGGCGAAATTCCCTTTGACCACTCCCGTGACCTTCGACCTCGTGACGCAGTCGAACGGCAGTCTTGCCCAGCTCATCGGCGACTTGCAGCTCGCTCCCGCAACGTATGCACAGATGCGCCTTATCCCGGTCGACGCGTCTGCGGCATTGACCACCTCGGCGCAGACGCTCGGAGCACTGTTCAACGAAGAAGCCGACTACGTCGATAGCAGCGGCACCACGCACCAACTGGCGCTCGAGCTGCCGAATCCGGACAAGGGCATCGGAATCCAGGCATCGTTGTCGGTGACCGCCGGAAACGTGGGGGTGGCGACTGCCTTGGGAAGTGCCGGCACGACTGGAACGACAGGAACGACTGGCACGACTGGAACGATTGGCTCGAGTAGCACCAGCAACACGGGTACCACGACTGGCACCACGTTGGGCACCACTTCCACAAACACCACGACCAGCAGTACGAGCACCTCGAGCACTTCGACGAGCACCAGCGGCACCAGCAGCACCACGACCACCGTAACGTTTGCGATGAGCTTCGACGGCTCTCGCGATCTCGCGAAGTTCACTTACGGCAATCAGAGCGGAGTCCTGCTGAGCGCGCATCCGGCCGCTTATGACCTTGCCTCGGCCGGTGCCATTAGCGGCACGCTCACGCTCACGTCGCTCACTGCGATCACGAACATCTCGGGCAGGACGAACATCCAGGCGACCGCCGAGACGCTGAGCGCCGATGGCACGCGTCACGTCGTAGTCGCCAATGCCCCGGTGAGTACTGACGGCACCTTCGTGCTGTATCCGCTCGCCTCGAACTCGAAAACCCCCACCGTCTACGACGTCGTGATTCACGGTCCGGGCATTGCTACGATCATCGTAAAGTCGGTGCCCGTGACCGTAACGCCTCCGACGACTACGTCCGTAACCACGACGACCGCCACGGCGGCCAGCTCCGCCACGACCCCTGTTTCGCTAGGCACATTTATCCCGCGAGCGGCCACAGGGCATTTCGATGTGAACGTCACACCAACGGCATCGGCGGCCTTACCGGGCGGCGCCACCGTGAATTTTTATCAGACCCTTTCTGCCTCGGGAGAAGTGCCTTACGTGATCGAGGAAGCGGCCCTCGACCCATTCAATTTCAACCTGCCGAGCAACCAATCCCTCTCTGCGGACACTATTTCCTCCGGCACTTACACGAGCAGCGGAACGGAAATTACCCTGACGAGCTCGACGCCGGCCGATGGCGCCGGGACCTATCGGGTAGCGGCGACGGCACCGATGTTCAGCGATGGAGCCGTCTCGGCCAATACCACGGTGAAGCCACCGGCTTCCGGGACCACCACCCCGGTGCAGGTCACTGTTCCGGCCCTGACGGTCGCTTCCGGAGC
The DNA here is from genome assembly GCA_028293805.1 of Gammaproteobacteria bacterium. Classification (GTDB taxonomy): domain Bacteria; phylum Pseudomonadota; class Gammaproteobacteria; order Steroidobacterales; family Steroidobacteraceae; genus 13-2-20CM-66-19. Next base: position 5,458 of record JAQGOC010000011.1, on the reverse strand, counting down.
TTCCGCCGCATCAATCAGCGCGTCGGTCGCGCAGGCAACGCCCGGCAAGTATGATAAGGGCGAGCTCATCGTCACCCATGATGGCGCGGTCATCGGAACGTCTGCCCTCGATACCGCGCTGGCCGGCGGCGGGACGGTAGTGGTGAACGGACTGCCCGGAGGCGGTTCGGGAAGTTCCTTGAGTTCGGCTCTGTACTACCTTTCGGTGCGGGTCTGGAAGTCCAGCGACCCGGCGGGCACACTGAGCCGCCAGTGGTACCCGTCGGCGGTCGACCTGCGCAATGGCAGTGCCACCGGCATCGCACTGACGATCGATTGATGGGGCGCACGTCCCGGGGCGCCAAGCGGTAAACTGGGCGTTCAGAATTTTAATGACTGCGGTGAACGTGGCGCCGGCCGGGACCTCTAAATCCCGGCTCCCGGACTACGTAAGCCCTAATCCCGTAATGAGTTGGGGGATACCTTGATGACAGTTGTTCGCGCTCGCACCAGATCGGGCGCCCGGAGCGGCTTGCGCAGCGTAATGTGTGGTTTCACCGCGGTACTCGCGCTTCTCGCGACGGCCTGCGGCAACAGCACCATCGATCTCGGCACGCCGGTCATAACGCTGACGGACACGAGCGGTGACTTCACGAGTTACATCGTCACCGTAACCAGCATCATCTTGACCCGGTCGGACGGCAATATCGTCCAGCCGCTCTCCAGTCTGCAGCGCGTGGACCTCACGCAACTTGCGGGCGTCGTGGAGCTCCTTGAAGCGCCCGCGATCGCCACGGGGACGTACGTCTCGGCCACGATGACGATCGACTACTCCACCTCAGAGATTACCGTGAATCAGAACGGGCATTCCGCGCCGGTCACGCTGGTCGACAGCGCGGGCGCCGTGCCGACGACGAAAACATTCACCGTGAAATTCGATCCCGCGAATCCCCTCGTGATCACGAAAGGCAAGTCCTCGCTGGCGGCGCTGGACATCGATCTCGCGGCCTCCAACTCGATCAACTTCACCACGTCCCCCGCGACCGTGACGGTGATGCCGTTCATGACCGCCAACGCCAAGCCGGTTTACGATACGCCCATCCACGCGCGCGGCCTGTTCGTGGATGCCGACACTACCGCCAACACCTTTTCCATGAACCTTCGGCCCCTCCATGACGTGACCGGCATCCTCCTTGGCGCGCTGCACGTGCAGACGGGCCCGTCGACCTATTTCAACGTCAATGGCGTGACGTATACGGGCCCCGCGGGACTCGCCGCCGTCGCGGCACTGCGCGAGAACACGCAGATCGCTGCGGTCGGGAGCAGCACAGCTGTGACCGATCTGACCGGAGTTACCCCGATCTTTACTGCCACCGCGGTGTACGCGGGGACGAGCCTGGAAAGCACGATCGCCGACCACGTCTCGGGCGTCGTTGCCGCCCGTACGGGCAACACACTCACGGTACGAGATGCGTTGATGGTGGACCGGTTGAGCGATGTCACCTTCTCTGACAGCGTGACTGTCGCCATGGGCGGCTCGACTGTGGTGAGCGAGGATGGCGTGGCGACTGCACCACTTCTCAACACGGCTGCCGTTTCCGTGGGGCAACACATCGACGTGTCCGGACAGGTCACGACGGATAGTACGCTCCACCCTGTCTCACTCGACGCGGCCGCGGGCCAGGTCCGACTGCAACCCACCACCCTGTGGGGCGCTCTGAACTCCGTGGGCAACGGCGGCATCTCCGTGAGCCTGCTGTCGATCGATAACCTCGAGCCCGCGCAGTTCAACTTCAGCGGCACCAGCAGCACCGGACTCGATGCCACTCCGAGCACCTACGCCGTGAACACTGGCTCCATCAATGTAAGTTCGCTTGCGGTGTCAGGGCTATTGAAGATTGATGGCTTCGCGAACGCATTCGGCTCCGCCCCGCCGGATTTCAACGCGACTGCCGTGACGCCCGACACCTCGGCCCAGTCGCAGGTGATCGTCGAATGGGGCAACGGCGGCACCACCGCGCCGTTCATCAGCCAGAGCGCCACCGGCATCCTGATTGATCCCAGCAACCCGAACCTTGCGGGAACGGTCCACGTCATCCGTACCGGGCCCAGGGCGGTGGACATCACTCCCCTGCTCCAGGCCGGCCTGACGATCTCCACTTCCAATGCGACCGTGGTCAACCAGAATGCGATTGTGCTGGCCATCGGTAACCTGACCAATGGCATCTCTTCGTTCAACACGGCGGCGGCTTTCTCAACCCAGGTCGGGACGACGCTGAACGGGACCAACAAGGTCAACAAGCTGGTCGCTGTCGGGATCTATGATCCGACCGGCAATACTTTCAATGCGTCGAGCATCGACATAAACGTGCAGTAACGGCGCTGCCGGCTAGGCGCGGCCGGCTAGGTGCGGCCGGCCAGGCGCGCCTGGCACGGACTGACAACAATAGAGAAAGTGAGGCTCGCATGCCCTGGAAGAGGCGCCCGTTCAGTACCGGCGGTCTCACGCGCGCGCTGAACATTTCGGATCTCCGTGAAGTCGCCCGGCGGCGCGTGCCGGGCTTCGTCTTCGAATACGTGGAGGGAGGCTCGGAAGACGAAGCCTCGCTCCAGTGCAATCGAACGTCGTTCGCAGCGCTGCGGTTGGTTCCTCAGACACTGGTCGATACGTCGAGCCGGCACCAGCGAGTTGAAATTCTCGGACGCTCCGCTGCCGCTCCGCTCGTCATCGGACCAACCGGCCTGAACGGAATGCTGCACGCCGATGGCGACATCGGATTGGCTCGCGCCGCAGCCAAGCTCGGCATTCCTTACACGTTGAGTACGATGTCGACCACGCGGCTCGAAGACGTGGCCAAGCAGGCCGGCGGCCGCCTGTGGATGCAGCTTTACGTCATGAAGAACCGCGCCATCGCGGAGAACATCATGAGCCGCGCGGCCGACGCCGGCTACGAGGCGCTGGTCTTCACCACGGACGCCAACGTTTTCGGCAGCCGCGAGTGGGACCGGCGCAGTTATCGGCAGCCGGGTAAACCAACTCTGCGCGCGCAGCTCGATGCGCTACGTCACCCCGGATGGCTGATCGAGGTGCTCGGGCGCAACGGAATCCCTCGCTTCAAAAATCTCGAAGCGTTTCTGCCACCTGGCGCTGCGAGCGCGGTCGGCGGCAGCACCATCATCCCGCAGTTGTTCGAGCCTACGATCACCTGGGACGACCTGACCTGGATTCGCCGCATCTGGCCCCGCAAGCTATTGATCAAGGGTGTGCTCAGCGTCGCTGACGCGGAGCGCGCGGCTGCCCTGGGTTGCGATGGCATCGTGGTCACGAACCACGGCGGGCGACAGCTCGATTCCTGCGTCACACCGCTGGACGTCCTGCCTGAGATCGTCGCCGCCGTGGGAAAGCGGCTCACTATCGTCATTGACGGCGGAATCCGCCGAGGTACGGATATCGTAAAGGCGCTCGCGCTAGGCGCGAATGCGGTCATGACCGGGCGGGCGACGCTGTACGGCCTCGCAGCCAGCGGCGAGCGCGGCGTGGAGCGAGCGCTCGAGATTCTGACGACAGAGACCGATCGTGTGCTCGGGCAGCTCGGCTGCAACTCAGTGGCAAACCTCGGACCGCATATCCTGCGCCGGTGCTGAGTCCCGCAGCAGCTCTTCCAGATTCGACTTCCATAGCCTGGCAATCGTGTGCGAGCCGTGGCCGCGAGTCTGATCGCTGAACGGAACCACTATTGCCCGGCCGTGTGGCACGCGCCCGATCTCATGCTGGAGGATTCCGAGCTCCGGCGGGTTAATGAGGTCGTCCGCGGAATTCACCGCCAGCAGTGGCACCCGGATCTTTTCCAGCCCCGGACCCGGATCGTAGTCGTGTGATGCATCGGCTGCGTACATGATGTCATTGGCATCTCCGATCTTCATGTAGTCGGCCACGTACTCATCGATCGCGTGATCCGCCTGTGCCAACGTGGGAGCCTCGTGCTGCCGTAATACCGGGTTGCTTCCCATAAGCCAGAGCATCTCGGCGGCCGTGCGCAGCGACGATGGCTGCGTGTGGTACTCCCCACCATTCCATGCGGGGTCATTGCGAACCGCATCGATGAGCAGGCGGCGCCAGACGCGGTTGCGGCCGCCAACCTGTGTGGGAAGGCTGGCTAGCGGCATCAGCGCATCCATGTACTCCGGGTGCTGTTCGCCCCAGACCCAAGTCTGCATGCCCCCCATCGAGGTCCCCATGACGAGGCGGGCATGGTTGACTCCCAAACCGTCATTCAACAGCCGGAACTGCGCTTCGACCATGTCGGTATAACCGTAACGCGGAAACTGCGCATGCAAGCCATCGCTGGGCTTGCTCGACTTGCCGTGGCCGATCCCATCCGGCATCACTATGAAAAAGCGACTGGCATCGAGCGGTTGGCCAGCGCCGAACAGCTCACCTGCAAATTCCGGCCTGATGAAATTCGCGCCGCTGCCGCCCGTGCCATGCCCGATGAGGACGGCGTTGCGCACAATGCCCCGGGCATCCTTGACCGGTTTTCCGAGTGTGCGGTAATGAATGCGCAACTCCGGCAGGGTCTCTCCAGAGGTGAACTTGAAGTTCTTGATGACGTAGTCCGCTTCCGTTGGCGCCGGATACGCCGCGGCCGCCGCCGGGCCGGCGAACGTCACGACGAGCCATCCTGCCGTGAGTAAACGAACGCCCCAAGTCCAAACCTTCCTATGCATGGCTCACTCCAATTCAACTCGCCGGCACACTGCGGCCGGCATGCGCGCAGGCGAGCACTTTAGCGGAGCCGCAGTGTGCGAGCCAGATGGAGGGGAGGAAGCATGCTGGTCGGACGCCCGTGTGTACGGGCGTCCGACTCACGCGTGAGGTGGGAGGGTGATCGCCGGACCCATTGCCCGGCGATCCGCGAGCGAGCGGCCTGTCAGGCGGCCAGAACGCCCTTCGCCTTCGCAGTATGCGTGGCGATCGCATCCATCAGGGCGGGACTCAGACAATCGTAAGGCTCGAGGTGCAAATCCTTGAGCCGCGCACGCACGGCACCCATCTGCGAAGGCGGCGTGCCCGATTCGATGATCGAAGAGACGAACGCAGCGAATTCAGGAGGCGCCCAACCTTGCTCCCGGGAGAGCTCGGTATGGAAGAAGTCGAAACCGTAGAACGGGTGATTCTTGTTCTCGATCCGGCCGTACATGTGGACACCGCACCCGGTGCAGGCGTGGCGCTGGATGGCGGCATTCGGATCGACGACCTTGAGCTTCTGTGCGTTCGCGGTAACGTTGACGTTGTCGCGGCCAGTCACGGCGATCTGCGCAAAGGTCGCGCCCTCCGGCTTCCAGCACTTCGTGCAGCCACAAACGTGATTGAAGGCGGCGTCGCCCTTGATGCTGACGGTCACCGGCGACGACGTGCATTTACAGACGAGCGTGCCGCCGGCGAAGTTGGCAACTCCGGGTTTGACGCCGCCATCGA